>CACYFN010000006.1 GCA_902773675.1 uncultured Erysipelotrichaceae bacterium
TAATGGTACTTTTCAAGGTAGATTAGTACAAGAACTTAGAATAAATAATATTACCACTATTGAAGAAGCTAATAACTATTTAATTAATATATTTGTTCCTAAGTTTAACAAAAAATTTGCGATGGATTACAAAAAATTCGAATCAGTATTTGAAGAAGCACCTAATGAGCAACAAATCAATTATACACTTGCAGTATTAACTCCTAGAAAAATAGATAATGGCAATTCTATTAAATATAAAAATAAATACTATCAGCCATATCAAAATGACAAATTAAAATGTTTTATGCCTAAACAGATTGTTTAGTAATTAATGCATTTAATGGTGATTTACTAGTAACTATTGATGAACAAGTTTTAGAACTAAGAGAATTATCTAGAAATGAAAGATTCTCAAAAGAATTTAATAAAATTGAAGATAAAAAACAAGAAAAGAAAAAATATATTCCTCCAATGTCTCATCCTTGGAAATTAAAATCATTCCTTCAGCAAATGGAAAAAAGTCATAGACAACATCAATATGCTTAAACAATCTCCTGGTTTCTTTGTTTCGTTTCTTTTTCATAAAAGAAATGAAAAGCCCGTCCGGCTAAAGGACAGGCAAATGGTGGAAAAAATTCCCGTTAATGTTTAGAATTTTTTGAGACATTTTCAAAAGTTATTGACATACCAATTTTTAATATTTTATTTATTTTTACAATTTATTAACAATAATTATTTTTTAATTCTATTTCTTAATTTTTTGATATCCATTAACTATATCATTTAAAATAGCTTCATAATCGCCACTTATATTAATACGATTGCTAATACAATATTTATTAATAATAGCTTTATACATAGTAAGAAGTTTAATCTTATCTTCTGCACTAGCATCATATGTACTCAAATTAAAATTATCACTAACAAAAATTTTAGTAGGAATTGAAACCTCTTGATTATCAAAATATTTTTTAGAATCCTGTAAAGCAAGTAAAGTACTTGGAACAAATTTTCTAATACCTTCCTTATCTTGAGTACCAGCATCAACTTTTAAACCCATCATGAAGTATGGATATAATATTTCATTACTAGGTATAAATAGCATTTTTTGATTCTCATAATCATATTTTCCATCTTTAGGATCATAATTAATAGTCAAAAAATTAAACTTTTCAAAATCACTTAATTTATTAAAAATATTACATTTTATCTGAGACTTAAAATAATTAATTATTTTAGCTTTATTAGATGGATCATTATCAAGTTCAATTACTTTATCAGAATATTCTAAAATAGATTCAAATAAATCAAAGCTTGAAAAATTAGAAGTCTCTATATGTAAAATATCTCTTCTATAATCATCAAAATATTCACCTTTAATGTTATTATAATCAACACCAAATAAATGGCATAAATTAATATTAAGTATGCCAAAATTAATTTCCTCACCATTACTTAAAATAAAAGTATAATCTTTATCCATATATTTTTCCTTATACTTTTCATAACATTTTTTTATATCATCCATAACTCTTTTACTATATTCTAATCCTGGCATAGGTATTTTATTAGCCCATGCTTCAATATATTGCATCTCTTTATGCGTAATCATAAATATCCCCCTTTGTTTAACAAACAATATAATATATAAAAAAATCTATTTTGTCAAATTAAAAACTAGTCACTATATTGACTAGTTATTCCATAATATTCTTCTAAACTTAACCAATTACCATTATTATATAACTTTTCTGCAAGTTCCTCACCTACATATCTAAAATGCCATCCCTCATACATATAACCAGTATATTCTTCTTTACCTTCAGGGAATCTTAAAGTAAAACCATATTTATAACAATTATCATTTAACCATTTACCTTCTTTAGTTTTAATAAAATCTCTATTAGTACCATTAAGGTCAAAACATAATCCACTTTGATGTTCCGAATGTCCTGCTCTAGCACTATAAGTATCTGCTTCTTTCTTACCATCTCTTTTAACATAATTATTATATAATTCTTCTTGAACGCTATAAGATCTATATCCACTAGTGATTACTAAGTTAATACCTTCGCCCTTAGCAGCTTCTTTCATCTCAAGAAATGCTTCCATAACAAAATCTTCAATATAATCTCCACCATACAAATAATCCTTTGTAATTGCTTTATAAGGATTAACAGGTTTATAAGTAGAAGGTAGAGCGTATGTTTTATTTACTATTAAAATTCCATCAACATAATAAACATCATTTAACTTAGTAATTATATATCCATTAGAAGAAGTACCAACTTTCTCTTCTCCATCACGTAATTTATAATCACTTTCATTATGAGATACTTTATCTTCAACTTGATTATTAATATTAATATCTTTATTTATTTCCTTTTTATCTTTAGGTTTAAATATTAGAAATAACATTAATAAAATAATAGCAATAAAAATAAATAAAACAAATTTACCTTTATTATTAAGTTGTCTCCTTTTTTTTCTTTTCATTAAATCACCTGACTATTCAGATACTTGAAAATCTTCTAAAGTATTATTTTCAGTTAATATTTTATTAACTTGTTCTTCCACATTTTTTAATTTATTATCACATAAACTAACAAGTTTCATAGCATGAGTATATTTTTCAATAGATGCATCTAAATCTACTTCTCCACTTTCAAGTTCGTTAATAATTTTTTCTAACTCTTGAATATTTTCTTCAAATTTTTTTTCCTTTTCAACTTTACTCATTATTCTTCTCCTCTATCTTTTTAATACTACTAATAATATTACCATCATGTAACTTAATTAATAATTCTTTAGTCATATCAACATCTTTAACACTTTTAATAATATTATTATCTTGCATACTCAAACTATAACCACGTTTAAGTACACCCATAGGATTAATAAGTTCTAACTTTTCCATTAAATTAGATAAATATATTTTTTTATCCTTATATAAAATACTAGGATTATTTAAAATATAATTACTCTTAATTAAATCTAATTTATGTCTAGAATTCTTTATATAATTAGAAAATAGATTTTGAATATTTTCTAAAATGCTATCTAATTTCTGTTTCTTATTTTCATACATAATCATAGGATTCTTTATAACAAAAGAATTCTTAATAGAATCTAAATACAATTTTTGATAATTTATCTTCTTATTCATAGCTTCATTTAATCTAATCTTTAAATTATTAATATGCGTAATTAAATCACTCATATTAGGAACAGCCATCTCAGCAGCTCCAGTAGGTGTCGGAGCACGCATATCAGCTACAAAATCTGCTATTGTAAAATCAATTTCATGACCTACCGCACTAATAACAGGTACTTTACAATCAAATATAGCCCTAGCTACTATTTCTTCATTAAAAGGCCACAAATCTTCAATAGATCCCCCACCTCTACCAACAATTAATACATCTAGATTATAATTTTCTGCTCTTTTTATATTTCTAACAATATCTTCTGCTGCTGATTCTCCTTGCACTAAACTAGGAAATAAAATAGTTTCAACCATTGGAAATCTTCTTTTAATAGTAGATATTATATCCTTAATAGCTGCTCCAGTAGGCGCAGTTACAATACCAATTTTCTCAGGTATCTTAGGTAATTGTTTCTTATATTTAGGATCAAATAATCCTTCTTTAGCGAGTTCTTTTTTTAACTTTTCAAAAGCAATATATAAATTACCAACACCATCTTCTAACATCTCATCTGCATATATCTGATAACTACCAGAGCTTTCATAAACACTAATTCTACCATGTATTAATACTTTAGAACCATCAATAGGTTTAAAATTTAACTTTTTAGCAGCACTACTAAACATAATAGCATTTATCTTCGAATTTTCATCCTTAATAGAAAAGTATAAATGCCCCGTAGTATGAAACTTTAAATTAGAAATCTCTCCCTTTAAAAACACATTAGTTAAATTCTTATCATTATCAAATTTATATTTTAAATATTTATTAATAGCTGTAACAGTTAAATACTTACTATCATTCATGATCTAATTCCTCATGATATATTTTATCAAGTAATCCATTTATCATATTTTTAACCTTATCATCACTATATAATTTAGCTAACTCTACTGCTTCATTAATAACAACAACATTAGGAGTATCAGTATATTTTAGTTCATAAATACCCATTCTAATAATAGCTTGATCAGTATTTCCTAATCTATCAATAGTCCATTTATTTAAATATTTATTAGCTAATTCATCTATATCTTTTTTATAAGTAATAACTCCATATACCATATCTTTAACAAATTCATTATCAATATCTAGTACATCCTTAATAACTTCTTCAACTTTATAATTAACTTTATTAGTATCATATACATTAATTTGATATAAAATAGTCATTATTTTTTTTCTTAACTCACTTCTAGTTATTTCCATAAAATCACTCCACAATAATTTTATCACATAAATACTCATTCATCAACAAGTTTAATTAAAAAATCAAAACTACTATTAATTCCTTTATTAACCATTTTACTAATAAATTCTGATAAATCATATCCCATTTTTGATAATCTAGTTTGATAATGCTTATTAGTATTAACAACATAATCAGTTAATTTAACATTCTTTCCATTTTTGACATCATCTTCAAACTTAGATATCTGTTCCTTAGTTAAAGTTGTCTTTTGATAATTTTTAAATTCATAATATCCTGTTAACTGTGAAACATATATAGTCATATAAATAACAAATAAAAATACAATAATAAATTTTAATACTTTATTTTTCTTATCCTTTTTCATTAATATATTCTCCTATAATAGGTATAATTAAGTCAATAGTATTAGCTACTTCACTAATATTATTATAATTACCACCTACCTCTATTAACATAATATTAGAGCCTAAATCTTGATTATATATTCCATTAACACCCGCACCTTCTTTTTCTAAAACACCCCGTGTTAAAGTAGGATATTTATCCTTAATCATATCATTTAATCTTTTAGTATTTTCTAAATTTTTTAAATAATTATCATGTTCTTTACCAACTACAAACATTATTTTCGCACAATCTACTCCATCAATATTAATAGTAGAATATTCATGTGTAATTGCATCCCTATGTACATCAATATATAATTTAATACTATCATACTCTTCTATAGTATTAACTAAATAATATCTGCTTGCTTCATAACTTTCAGAATACTTCATATTATGCTTATTTAAATATTCACTAATATCATTATCCTCTACAATAGTATATAATCCCATTTTATCAAACTTTTCTTTCATCATATAAGAAGCAGTATATACAGTAGGTAATAGACTATTATCTTCTATATAATTATTACTATATTCCTCCTTCTGATGAGTATTATATAGATAAATAATTGGTTTTATATCCTTTTCATTAGAAACTATTTTAATATCTTCTTTCTTCTCATAATAATATGTATTAGTAGCAAGTAAACTCACAGGATTATTAATAGTATCATGAGCAGCTAATTTAAATGCACTATTAAATACATTATAATCACTATAACTATTATCATTTAAAATCATTTTTATTATATTTTCATCAACTTTAAAATTAACCTTAACATTAAATAATTTATAAATTAAATATAAAATAATTAAAAATATGATAATTTTAATAAATTTAGGAATTTTTATTTTTCTCCTACTTTTAAATCTTCGCTTCAATTTAACCACCAATATTAATATATAATATTTAATAAAAAAATAATGTCGAAATAGAAAATAAAAATTTATTATATTATTTTTTCTAAATTCATGATAAAATATAAATATCGGAGGTAATTATGAAGCACTTAATTAATAATATTAAAGCATTTAATAAAGATACAATAACTATGTTTAAAGAATTATTTAATAAGAAAACATTTATAAAACAATTAGCTAATATGTTATCGTTTATCAGATTACTTCTAATAATACCAATACTAATATTAATTATTATTTATTTAAATAATAAAAGCACAATAATATTAATAATTACTGGTATACTTGCACTTATAGGAGGAATAACCGATTACTTTGATGGAAAAATAGCTAGAAAATATAAAACAGTATCTGATTATGGAAAAAAATTAGATCAAATATCTGATAAAACATTTGCAACTACCTTATCATTATTACTAATAACTATAAATAAATATTTCATAATTACCCTAATATTAGAACTATTAATTATAATTACCAATGCTCTATTTAATTTAAAATTTAAAAATATTAATAATGATAGTAATATGATAGGAAAATTAAAACAATGGCCATTATTTGCTTTACTATTTATGGGTTTTATATCAAATATTAATGAATTTTTATATAATATTACATTATTTTTATTTATCTTAACTACAATAATGCAACTACTAACAATATTATCTTATATAAATAAGCATAATAAAGAAATAAAAATATTTATTAAATCAAAAATAAAAGGTACTATTAATTAGTACCTATTTTTTTGCATGTTAAATATGGATAATTGTTTTCACCAATTATAACCTTAATATCCTTACCAATATCATCACTATTACCTAAACATTTAATACTTAAATAATTACCAGTATGTCCCATTAAATAACCATCTTTATATACTTCAGGAATAAATATAACCTCTTTATTAATAAACTTATTCATATAATCATTTTCTAATTTATTAGAAAGTTCAATTAAAATATGTGTTCTTTCTTTCTTAGTAACATCATCAACTTGATCATTCATTTCTGCTGCTTTAGTACCATTTCTCTTCGAATATGGAAAAACATGTAACTTAGAAAAATTAATCTTCTTAATAGTATCAATAGTCTCATTAAATTCTTCATCAGTTTCTCCAGGAAAGCCTACTATCACATCAGTAGTAATAGATATAGAAGGTCTAATACTTCTTATTTCATTAATTTTATTAATAAAATACTTTTTATCATATTTACGATTCATTCTTCTTAGTACGCCATCACTACCAGATTGAATAGGAATATGCATATGATCTACAAGAATATCATTGTTCTTAATAACATCTAATACTCTATCATTTAATTCCGTAGCTTCAATAGAAGATATTCTAAGTCTTTCTAACCCTTTAATTTTAACTAAATCATTTAATAAAGAAGCAAAATCATAATTATCAAATTCAACACCATAATTACCAGTATGAATACCAGTTAAAACCACTTCTTTATGGCCATTATTAACTAAAGTATTTACCTCATTTAAAACATCTTCCCTACTTTTACTTCTAACATTACCCCTAACATAAGGAATAACACAATAAGAACAGAAATTATTGCATCCATCCTGTATTTTAACAAAAGCTCTTGTTTTATTAAAATTATTTAAAATCATTGGTTCAAAGGTAACATCCATCATATCATAAATATCCAATTTTTTATTCTTAGTCTTGACATAATCAGCAATATAATCAGCAATATTAGATTTACCAACGTTACCTATTATGATATCTACTCCATCAATAGATTCTTTCTTATTTTGAACCATACAACCACATACCACAATAATAGAATTACCATGTTCTTTAACTACTCTTCTAATTAATTTCATAGATTTATTATCAGCAGTATTAGTAACGGTACATGTATTTATAATATATATATCTGCATCATCGCTTACTTCAATATAACCCTTATTAATTAATTTATCTCTCATAACATTAGATTCATAAGAATTAACCTTACAACCTAAAGTAAATATATTAAAAGTCATCAAACCACCTCAAAAACAAAATAATTATATAATAAAAATAATATTTTTACAAGAAAAAAAGATATAATTATCTTTCATCATTAATAATATCATCAAATGCTTCTTCAAAACTATCAACAACATATTCATACTTATCTAAATATTCATTAATATCATCATTAATTCCATAAGTAATATAATCATATTCACACATAGATAAATCATTAATATCATTACCAATTACATAAATAGGATATTTACTAAAATTATAATATTCAGATAAAAATTTAATAGCTCTCCCCTTAGTTTCAGTTTTCTTAGTAATATTTATCCAATTATTACTAACATAGCCAAATATACTAGTATACCTACTATTTAACTTATTAACTAATTTAATAGCTTTATCTCTATCATAATATCTAGCAATCAATTTATTAGTAGATCTATTAATATCATCCACTAAACCATTACCTGTATCAATTAAAACTTCTAAAATATTATCATCATTCTTAAGATCATTATAAATAGGTCTAACCATACTATTATCAATATCAGTTCTATATATAACATTATAAAATTGATCTAATATAATAGCGCCATCATTACATATATAAAAACTAGGATTAAGTTTAAATTTATCTAAATCTTTCTTTAAAGAAGACATATTTCTACCAGTAGCAATTATAAAAATATTACCAGCCATCACAAATTTATTAATTTTATCTTGATATATTATATTATTATTTTTATATAAAGTACCATCAAAATCACTAACAATAACTTTCATATAACCTCCTAACTAACAAGTACATTACTTATAAAATCTACTAAATTATATAATGTATCTAATATAAAATATATTTTATTCATAAACCAATTACTTCTAGATTTAGAAGTATCAATAACAAGTAATATACTATCTTTATATTCCTTAACTTCCAAAATTGATTTATATCTTTTATATCTTTTATTAAGTAATTCAATATCAATATCATCTTTATTACCATATAAATATATTTTTTTATTATTTAAATAAATACTATCTCTAATAAAATACTTTAAATAATCATTAATTTCCTTAGAATCACAAACAATATAATCAATACTTTTTCTTTTAAAATATTTATATAATTTCTTTATATTAATAGTTTTACCAGAACTAGTAGTTCTTTTTTTTCTTTTAGAAACACTTATACCAGGTTTAGCTTGATCAATAGTATAAACATTAACATGATTATTATTTTTAAATCCATCTAATAACTTATAATCAATACCAACACATATTACATTGCCTTCTATTTTCTTAAAAATATCTAGTAAATACTTATACATCTTTACCACCTACAATATCATTAATAACATAACTAGTTAATAAAAGTCCAGCACTAGCAGGTACAAAACTATTAGACGGAATATCTTTAATTATCTTAGTATAAGCTTCCTCATCACTACTAACTACATTAACATGACGAATACCTATTTCATTTAATCTTTTTCTCATTATCTTACTCAATTTATCATAATTAGTCTTACTAATATCCATAATCCTTAATCTAGAAGGATCCATCTTATTACCAGTACCCATACAAGATATAATCTTTTTATTATTATTCTTACAATATTCAATTAATGATACTTTAGTATCAATAGTATCACATGCATCAATTACATAATCAACTTGATCTTTAAATAAAATATCAATATTTTCTTTATTAATGAATTCTTTAATAGAAGTAACATTACAATTAGGATTAATAGATAATATCCTATCTTTCATAACATCAACTTTATATTTACCTATATTATCCATATTAGTCATTAATTGTCTATTTAAGTTAGTAATATCTATTGTATCGTTATCAACAATAGTAATATTTTCTATACCGCTTCTTATTAATGATTCACATGCATAACTTCCTACTCCACCTATACCAACAAGAAGTACCCTCTTACTTTTAATATAGTTAATTTTATTACCAATTAATAATTCTAATCTCTCAAACATAATAAATCCTCGCTTAATCTAAAATAATTATATCATATTTTTCTATTAAAAAAAAGGAATAATTATTCATTATCATTCCTTTTATCATGTTCTACTTTAGAATAAATACAACCACAATAATCTTGTCTATACATATTATATAATTTAGATAGTTCAATACTTCTTTTATAACCATTCTTCTTTTTAAAATCAGAATATAAATATTTAACACCATATTCTTTTTCTAAATAAGTTCCTATTTCATTAATCCAATCACTAATCTTATAAGGACTAATTGATAATGTAGTAGTACAATAATCATAATTATTAATACTTGCATACTTAAATGATTCTTCCATTCTTAGTTCATAACATTTATAACATCTTTTACTTTTCTCTCCTAAATGTTCAAGTCCTTTTACCGCTTTATAATATTGATTTGGAATATAATCAAGTTCAACTAAATTAATACTATTTTTATGTGGTAATTTAGTTAATAAATCTTTTAATTCATTTAATCTTCGATTATATTCTAAATCAGGATAAATATTAGGATTATAATAAAGAATAGTAATATCAAAATAATTAGTTAATAATTCTAAACAATAAGAACTACATGGTCCACAACATGCATGTAATAATAATTTAGGAATATTATCACTATCTTTAACACTCTCTAATATTTTTTCAAATTCTAAATAATAATTCATTATTTAATTATTTCTCCATCTATAACTTTTTTATTAGAACCATTTTCAAATTCATCTATTTGTTTTAAATCAATTACTTGTGTACCAGCAATTATATCATGAATACCTCTTCCTTCTCTAGACATAAACATTGATACAATTATTAATAATTGAAATATTAACTGTATATTAGATACATAATCATAAGTTTTCATATATGTATTTTTACTTAAAGTATAAATTAAAACTAATCTAGCAATATTAAATAAAACATTATTTAATATTAAGACTCTAAGTAAATAATTACCTATATTTAAATTACCATCTTTATATTTCTTAACTTGTAATTTAAAAATACGTTTACCAAGTGTTCTACCATTTTGAGAAAATTGAAATATTCCAAAATATCCAATCAAACAAGCAATAGATATAATAGTAGTAATAGTAGAATTCTTATCTAAAGTATAAGTTAAATTCTTAATCTCTTTATTATATTCCTTTTCTGTAATTTCCTTATCACCAAATTTCTCAGTAACATCCATAACCTCTTCATAAATTTTTGCATATTTATCTAATTGATAATTAATAGATCCTATATTAGATAAAAGAGCTGAAATAATAGAAACAATTAAAATATCAATAATATAAGCTCCAAATCTTTTAAATATTAATTTCATAAATTCACCCTTCCGTTTATACAATTATAACATGTATATATAAAAAAAGATATAACTATTTAGTTATACCATTAGATTTTTCTTGGAAAATACGATTTTCATACTTATCAATAATATTTTGTAAGTCATTATTATTAATACCATTTGGATACATTATTTTTTTTATAAAATTATAAATATCAACTCTACTATTTAATAACTTTCTATTATTTTCACCTGTAAAATAACTTGTATCATTCCTAATTATAAAATTTATAAGAGCAGTATCAGCTTGCTTCTTATCATATTTATTATAAGTTAACTCATAATTTCTAAATAGTATTTCTTTAGCATTTTCAATAACTGAACAATCATATGCAGGATAATCATATTCATGTTGTTTATTAAAATTAGGATTATTTACTATATCACCAACATTTCCTTTAAAATCAACGGGAACATAACCATATATATATTCTGGATTAATATAATTCTTACCATTTTGAATATGATAAAGTGGTATAGGATTTTTGCTATCTAATCCAATAGAGTTTTTAGGAATTTTTATTATTATGCATCCATCGGATGCTTTATATTGATGACTTGCTTTTATTTGAGCTATAATGTGCTGAAATTTATTAAATATTGAAACTGTATTATTAATATCAAAACTAGAATTATCAAAACTACCTGTTTGTAATGTTTTACCAGCATTTATAAGGCCATTAGAAAATATATCATCTAATAATTCATCAGTAACACTAGTTTCCCCAGTTCTATGAATACCCATTACATAATCATCATCCATAAATAATTTTTCTAAATCATAACCTAATTCTTTTGACAAATAGCCATAACTATCATAACCTGCAGCTTGCTTAATAAAATAACTTCCACTTTTTAGTTTTTCGAAAAAACTAAGTGTTATACTATCTCTAATTAAACTATATCCATGAGTACTATCATATCCCTGTTTTTTCATTAATTTCAATCTTAATAAATGATTTTTTAAATAATTAAAATTATTAAAAAGTTTTATCATTATATCTTACTCCAATCTATTATAAGATTAACATAAATATCTTTAAAAGTAAATAATATCTAGTTTAAAGAATCTAAGTAATCTTTAATTTCTTCTAAATGCATACCATGAGAACCTTTTAAATAAATATATTTATTATTTAAATCCATATTCTTTAAATAATTAATTAATTCTTTGTTATTATTAAAATGAATGCCCTTTATATATTTAGTATACTTACCAACAGTTAATACTTTTTTATTATCTATTTTATTTAATATTAAATTTAGTTTAAAGTGATATCTAAATGAATACTTACCTAATTCTAACATATCACCAAGTATAATAATTTTATCATCTTTAATATTTTTAAGTACATTTAATCCACCTACCATAGATTCATAATTAGCATTATAACAATCATCTATAATAGTAAAATTCTTAAAATGTTTAATATTCATCCTATTATCAACCATCTTAAAACTATTAATTCTATTAATAATAGTATCCATATCAATATCGTACATTAATGATACTTTAATAGCAAGTAAAATATCATTAACAAAATGAATGCCAGGATTATTAAATATAACTCGATATTCTTTATCTAAATAGATACTAAACTCTAATAATTCATTATTTGAATATATATTATAAGCAATTAAATCATTATAATAACATCTACCACATTTATAACTATTCTTTATTTTTTTTAAATATTTATCATCACCATTAACTATTATATTACCACTTAAACCATCTTTAATTTCTAATTTAGCTTTATATATATTTTTTTTAGATTTTAATAACCCTATATGAGAAGAACCAATATTAGTAATAATACCAGTATTAGGTTTACACATACAAGATAATTTGCTAATTTCTCCACTATGATTCATACCCATTTCTATAACTGCAATATCAATCTTTTTATTAAGTTTAAATAAAGTTTCACTAACACCTATTAAATTATTATGATTATCTATATTTTTAAGAACATTATACTTAGATTCTAAAATATAACTTAGTAATTCCTTAGTAGTAGTTTTTCCATTAGATCCCGTTATACCTATTAAAGGAATATTATATGTATTACGAAAAAAACTACCCAGTTTATATAAAACATCATAAGTAGACTCAACTTTAATAACAGGTACATTTGTAGTAATATTAATATCTTCATCAATAATTATTCCACTACATTTAATGTTATTTATATAATCATGTCCATTATACTTATTACCTTTTAAAGCAATAAATAAATCACGTTTTTTAACCTTTCTACTATCAGTAACAATATTATTTATTTTATAATTTTTAAAATTATTTAATACTATACCATTAGTAATAGAAAGTATCTTATTTAAATCCATATATGCACCCCTCAATAAAGTATTCAAATATAATATTTGCTACTCTATCATATGCAATCATCGATTCTGGATGCCATTCAAGTCCTAAAAAGAAGACCCTTTTTTTCGACTCAATAGCCTCGCAAACATCACTAAAAGCTACCATATCTAAATCAGTACTAATTAAATAATTTTTATGTCTACTGTTAACCATTATTTTATCTTCTTTAATTATCTTATAAAGTAGTGATTTCTTATCGATATTTACTTCATGAACATAATTTAAATTACTTTTATGATTATCAATATTACCTAATTTACCATTAAATAATACTCCCATCATCTGCATACCTAAACATATACCGAGTGTAGGAATATTTTCATCATATAAATAATTAACAATCCTTAAGTGTTTATCATTAAATGTATCTCCCCCCTGAATAATTACACCATCACATTTATCAATTAAATTTAAAGCAGAATCATAATCATTTATATATATTGGCACAATAGTACCACCATACTTAATAATACTAGAAGCTATATCATTATAAATATAACTTATCTTATGACCTTCAGTACTAACTGAATCATACATTAAAACACCTATCATACAAACCCCCAATAAAAAAATGGCTAGTCCATATACTTAGCCATTGATTTCATCATTTGATTAACTTGTTTTTGACTAGGAGTACGTCCCATTTGTGTCATCATTGCTTTAATCATTTGTTCATTAATTGGTGGATTTTGTTTTAAATATTTTTTCATAAACTTACGAGCTAAGAAAAATCCAATAATACCTCCTGCAATTAATCCAACCAATACTTTAACTATATCTAAAAATAAAGCCATGTTATCATTCCCTTCATAAATATTTTACTATAATAAATGACAAATTACAATATTATTGTATGCAATTATACTGAAATTTGTCCCTCAAATAAAAATATTCGCAAGTATCAAAATTACAAATAAATATATTTTTATGATATAAATAAAAAATACATAAAACTTCTTTTAAATGCTTATTAGTCTTAATCCAACAACAACTTTTATTAATACAAAAACTTGTATCGTCTTTTAAATAATATATATTATTCTTACTCTTTAAATTATATTTTTTTTCAACATAGTTTTTAATAATAGAATCATTAAAAAAATAACATAAAGAATGATATAAAGAAAAACCATAATTATAATTTTCACTATTTAATAATTTTAAACTCTCTAACATTGAATAAAGGTAAGCATCATTCTCAAACTTATGATCATCTCTAATAACAAATAAATAATATTTCATAACATCACCAAATATATTATAATAAATTACTTTGTCGAATATTATCGATAATTATACTAATTCATATTCTCTTGATATTATTCTTTTATCACTAGAATATTCTATAATAAATTTGTTATCTTTTCTTACAATTATCATTCCAATAGTTTTATCTTGATTAATATTTTTTATATTTTTATCTATATAATTCATATATATTTGAATTTGTCCTACATGTTCTTTTTTTAGTTCTGTCACTTTTAACTCAACTACAGTAAAACAATTATAAATATAATTAAAAAGTAGTAAGTCAATATAATTATAACTATTACCTATCTTTATTTTATATTCACTTCCAATATAGCAAAAGCCTTCTCCTAATTCTTTTAAAAAATTATCCATATCTTCTATAATTAGTTTTTTTAATATCTTTTCTTTAATATTTGTAATATTATATTTATTATTAATAATTATTGGATTCTTTATAAAATCAGATACATTAGTTTCCTCTTTATTAATCAGTTTACTCTTAGTATCAATTTCTAATCTTTCATATTCCTTAGATTTAATCTTATCTCTTAATTGTCTAACACCTAAATGTTGGCTCTCAGAAATTCTTACATAATAATTAAATTCATTTATATCATTAAATTTGAATAATTCTACATAATGACTCCAAGACAATTGGGCAGACATTGTCTGCCCTTTTTGAAGAAGATAAAACTTTCTCATATTTTTTAAGTTTCTCTCTGAATATCCTTTACCTAATTCATTTGTTAATTTTTTAGAATACTCCTTAATTAGATTATCTCCATATTTAGCTCTAGCTTCTCCTCCTTGTGCATCTATTAATAATTTACCTACCATATAATAACTATCCAAATCACTCTTATTCTTACTATAATCCTTTACTCTTTTAGTTACTTCATTATCTATTAATATATTTTTAATTTCATTATAATAATTCATAAATTACCTCCCTATATTATATATACGACAAAAGTAATCTGAAATCCTGCAAGAAAACAAAAAAAATTAACATTTCTGTTAATTTTTAATAAAATTTCTTATTTTTTAATCATTACCTTACCCTTAGGAGTAATACTATCAGCAAGTGCTTTAAAGCCTTCTGAATTTAAGATATCCGTATTTCTACGTGCAAAATCTAAAACTAATTGTTTATTTTCTTTATAATCATAATTATCTAATTTATAAATATTAAAACAATTATATAACTTATTTAACATTTCTACTCTTTCATCTTTATTTAATTCTTCTTCTTTAGAAGTTTCCCAATCACTTACTATATAATTTTTAGATAAAATCTCAACTTTAATTACATCGTCATAATTATAATCAGTATTTATATATTTACATAAATTTTTAGCCATAAAATCTAAATCAATTTTTTCTTCTATCGCATTCATTATCTGATATAATCTTGGATAATTCTGTATTGTACATGCTTTAAATCCATTTTTCATTAAGTAATTATACACTGATTCTAATTTATCATTGCCTTTATCTTCACTTAATTTATTAAAGCCTTGATATTTTTTAGCATCATCTAAAGTAATTGATCTAAGAGAAACAAAATGACTAGAAGGAGTATTAAAAGAATGTACATTATAAACATCATATACTCCATATATAGTATAAAACTCAGATAAATTAGTTTTTAGTTCATTTTTTAAATCATTAAAAATACTATTAGGTTTAATCTGATAAAAAACTAATCTACCATTATTAATAATTGGAACTATACCTTGTTCCATAATTTTATTTATAATAGATGATTTATCAAATTCATCTGACATTTTTTTAAAAAAATTTAAATCATTTTCAAAAGCATTCATATTCATATTCTTTCACCCAAACAAAGTATACAAAATTAATAATATAAAGTCAAGAAAAAATTATATAGATTCAGTTTCTATATAATTTATTATTTTATTATAATAATTTAATAATCCGTCATTTTTACTAGGAATTTTATTTAAGATATCTTTATAATGACTTAATATATATTTTTTATAATTATTATCTTTAATAACAATAGGGCCTAATATATAGTCATAATCATTATATAATTTATTACCTTTAATAAATTTAATAATAACATAATGTATACCATGTTCTAAAATATATACTTCATTATTAATATAATAACCAATACTTACCATAAATCTTCTTAATTCCTCTAAATGATTATTAGAAGAAATAATAATAGTATCAGATAACTCTTTATTATTTAAAATATCAATAATAGTATTTGTACCCATACCAGATATAACAATAGTATCTTCTTTCTTTATTTTAATATTATTAATACCATCAGTAATAATAGTTTGAATTTTATCATTTAAGTTATATTTAGAAATATTTTCTATACAACTTTTCATAGCGTTACTACTTATATCACTAGCAATACAACTACAGTTTTTATAAAGTGTTAAATATATATCCAAATAACCATGATCACACCCAACATCAATTACTCTTTTAGTATCAACTAAATCAGCAATAGTTTTTAATCTCTTAGATATATTCACTATTCCTCCATATAATCACGTAATTTACGACTACGAGATGGATGTCTTAGTTTTCTTAAGGCTTTAGCTTCTATTTGTCTAATTCTTTCACGAGTTACTCCAAACATTTGACCTACTTCTTCTAATGTTCTAGGCTTACCATCTTCAAGACCAAATCTAAGTCTTATTACTTTTTCTTCTCTTTCAGTTAATGTAAGTAATACTTCACTTATTTCATCTTTAAGCATCTCATTAGTAGCAAACTCTTCAGGACTTAAATTACGTTCATCTTTTATAAAATCGCCTAAATGAGAATCATCTTCTTCTCCAATAGGAGTTTCTAAACTAACTGGGTCTTGACTAATTTTATATATTTCACGTACCTTTTCGATACTCATATTCATCTTTTTAGCAAGTTCTTCTTCACTAGGCTCACGATTTAGTTCAAGAGTTAATTGTCTTTGAATACGGGCAAGTTTATTAATTGTTTCAACCATGTGAACAGGTACACGAATAGTTCTAGCTTGATCAGCAATCGCACGAGTAATAGCTTGTCTAATCCACCAAGTCGCATAAGTTGAAAATTTATATCCTTTAGAAACATCAAACTTTTCAACTGCCTTCATTAAACCAATATTTCCTTCTTGAATTAAATCAAGAAATAACATTCCACGTCCTACATATCTTTTAGCTATACTAACAACCAAACGAAGATTTGCTTCTGCAAGAATATTTTTAGCTTCTTGATCCCCTTCACCAATACGATCAGCAAGTTCTAACTCTTCTTCTAAATTTAACAATTTAATTTGACCAATTTCCTTTAAATACATTCTAACTGGATCATTAATATTTAAATCCTTAGTTAAAGCATTATCATCAAGTAAAATAGCATCAGAACCAGTAGTATCATTATCATCTTCAGATACAACAGCTATTCCATTTTCATTAAAGGCATTATATAAATCATCCAAACTATCTGCATCTAACTCTAGTCCTTTTAAAGCATTAGCTAACTCTTCATAAGTAACAAATCCTTTTTCCTTACCAGTTTTAACTAATTCATTCTTTCTTTCTTCAAAAGTTTTTATTTCATTCATTTTCTTCTTCTCTCCTCTTTTTAAAAGCAATAGCCTTCATAGCTAATTCTACTTTTTTCTTTAAATCTACTTCTTGTTTTAATTCATCTTTATATTTATTAGCTTCATTTTTTTCATTATAAATTCTTATATTATTAATATAATCATTAATAGCTTCAACATCCACTTCTTCGTTAAGTTTAAGCATATTAATTTCCCCTATAGTATTAAGTGATTCAGGATCATCATGAAGTTCAGTAATTAAATCAGAAATATTAATATTACCATGTTGCTTATAAAAATAACTTATTTGAAAAGCTAAATGTCGATACTTAGCAGTAGGCATATAAGTAATCTTTTTATCATATATCTTAATTACCATTTCACTTCTAAGCATATAATAAAGCAATGCTTGCTCAGATTTTTCATACTTAGATAATTTAACACTCTTAACCTCATTTTTAACTTCCTTAATAGGTTTTAAACTAGCTACTTTATCCTTAATAAAATTAACATCCAACTTAGTCTCATCACTTAATTTATTAATACTAATTTCCTTTAAAACATCATCATCAATTTTACTAATCTCATTTATCATATTATTCGCATATTTAGCCAACTCTTCACTACTATTTAAATTAGTATTCATCTTTAATAATGATGATTTAAATTCCATAATATTCATTGGATTATTAATTTTATTTAAGAAAGTATCTTTTCCCTTAGTAAGTATATATTCATCAGGATCCATATTATTTTCAAGTCTAACTATCTTCGGAGTAATACCAATCTTTTCCAATTCTACAAGAGCGGTTTTAGTACCCTTTAATCCTGCATCATCACCATCAAACATAAGAACTACTTCACTAGATAACTTTCTAATTAACATAGCTTGTTCATGACCAAATGCTGTACCTAAAGCAGCAACAACATTTTTAACTCCTACTGAATAACATCTAATAACATCCATTGGTCCTTCAACAATAAAAACACACTTCTTAACTCTACACTCATCCTTAGCTCGATGATAATTATAAAGTAGTTCTCTTTTCTTAAATATAGGTGTTTCTTTAGAATTTACATACTTATTTTCTGTTTCTCCATTATAAACACGTCCATTATATCCAATAACTTGTCCACTTAAGCTATATAAAGGAAACATAATACGATTATGATATACATCATATAAATCATATTCCCCTTCATTAATAAGTCCACTCTTAATTAAAGTAGTCTCATCATATTTATTCTTAAGCATATTAGTTAAAATATCTCTATCAGGCAAAGATAATCCTATACCAAATTCTTTAATAATATCATCATTTAAATGTCTACTGTGTAAATAATCACGTGCTTTCTTACCCTTAGAACTATTAATATTATTTTGATAAAACTTTTGTGCAAGTTCATATATATCATATAAATCTTGATTCTTATTATAATCATTCTTACCCTTAATATTAACACTTATACCAGCAATATCCGCAATCTTCTTAACAGCTTCTAAAAAACTAATATTTTCATAATCCTGTATAAATTTAATAACATTACCAGTAGCTCCACATGAAAAACAAGTATAAATTTGCTTTTCTTTAGATACACTCATACTAGGAGAATGATCATCATGAAAAGGACAAACCCCAAAATAATTTTTACCCTTAGCAGAAAGTGGTAAATATGAAGATATTACATCCACAATATCTACACTATTCTTAATTTCATTTATCAAATTATTATCCAAAGTATCACTTCCTAAAAAAGTACCCTCTATATATAATATACGACAAAACTTTTCAATTTCCTTTTTTTTTATGCAATTTTTTAAAAAAAGTTACAAATAATTGTCAATTTTTAACAAATTTCCTCAAAAACATATCTATTTTATCATATTTTAACCATTTTGGGATACATTAATTAATAGGAGTTGATAATTTTATGAATTTAAAAAAATCCCGTATTATAAGTATAATCGGAATATTTATATTATGCTTTATATCTCATTTTGTATATAATTTATTACCATGTAGTTTAACAGCTATCTTTTTCCCGGTTAATGAATCTATTTGGGAACACATGAAAATGATATTTACTAGTATTATTTTATATGGAATAATAGATTATATAATATTAAATAAATTTAATATAAAATATAATAATTTCTTCTTAAATTTATTTATAACAGCCATAATTAGTATTCCCATTTATTTAGTTATTTATCTACCAATATATTATAAAATAGGAGAAAACATGTTTATTAATATTGGACTTATGCTACTAGTAATTATTATTACCCAAATAATATCATATTACATATTAAAATCTAAATCATGCAAATTACTAAATTATATATCAATAATATTAATAATTATATCTTATATTATATTTGGATATTTAACTTATAATCCTATAAAATCAGAATTATTTTTTGATACCCAAGATGAGAAATATGGTATTAATAATTACAATGTATAAAAAACAAGGAACCTATCCTCGTTTTTGTATATTCTTTAAATTATTTAAAAATTTCTTGCTTTTTAAATATAAACCTGTATATCTATCATAGTAATTATTTAAAAATTCACTTATTTCTAAACTTATTTCATTACTTATATTTAACTTATCTATTTTAGATATATCTACATAATAAAACATTCTTATTAATTTTAAAATTTTATTATCTAATACTTTTTCATAAGTACGACAATTAGAACAAATATAACCACCTTTATCACTAGATAAAGTAATAATATTAGTATTACCACATACACTGCATCTATCTACTTCAAACATAACACCTAAATAATCTAAATATTTAAGTTCAACTATATTAATTAAAGCTATATAATCAAATTTATCATTTATTTTAATTAAAGTATTAATTAATAAATTATATATATCAATACTATTATTTTGTTTATATACTTGTTCAGATAAATCTAATAAATAAGTTGAGTATACAATTAAATTAATATCTTTTCTAATATTATTAAAATTATTAATAATATCTACTTCTTTCAAAGTAGATAATTTTCCTTCCTTGTAATAAATATTAAAAATACCATAAGTAAACTTAGTAGTAACACTTCTAAGTTTACTTTTTAAGGATTTACTTCCTTTAGCTATAACACCAATAATTCCATACTCTTTAGTAAATATATCTAATATTTTACTAGTATCACCATAGTCTTTTTCTCTTAAAATAATTCCTTCTACTTCTTTATTCATGTTCATCAACTAATTCAAATCTATATTCTTGATCACAATCAGGATACATATCTTTATCCACCTTCTCAATAAATAATTCATATGGACGTGACCAAAATTTATGTGTTCCATAAAGTGATTCATAAATAACCACCTCTTTTAAAGGTTCCCCTGGTGGTGTCATTGAATCACTTGCTATACAAAGTACTCTATAATATTCCCCCTTAAAATGTTTATATTTTCTTCCTACTATTACTTCCATTATTCTCTTCCTTTAATTTCTTATATTTTAAATAATATTCAATCTTACCAGTATTTTTAAATAAATCCCATAATAACTCTTTCATGTAATCACCTATTATATTATGTGATTTAATTATGATTTATAATCATTAAAACCATATTCATTTAAATATTTTTCTTTTTCACGCCATTTTTTAACAGTTTTAACAAATAAATCTAAGTAAACACTTTTGCCCATTAATTTTTCTATATCAATACGAGCAGAAGTACCAATTTCCTTTATCATATTACCATGACTACCAATAATAATTTTCTTTAAAGAATCTCTATCAACTATAATAGCTACACGTATATTATAACTAGTTTTACCTATTTCAACAGATTCAGTAACACAAGTAATAGAATATGGTACTTCTTCTTCTGTTAAATTAAATACCTTTTCTCTAACTATTTCACTAATTAAAAAATCAATTGATTTATTAGTAATATCATTTTCTCCATAATATCTAATATTATCCGGTAAATACTTTTTTAAAGTATCAATTAAATCTCTAATATTATCTTTCGTATATGATGAAACAGGTATAATTTCATCAAAATCATATAAATCTTTATATAAACCATCATAAGCATCTACTACAAGCATAATAATATCTGTATCATTGATACTAAAATAAGCTTGATCATTCAAGTTTTTTCCTAATTTATCATTAGGTTTATGAATACCAGGAGTATCTACAAATACCATTTGATACTTATCCTCATTATAAATTCCTTGTATAATATTTCTAGTTGTCTGTGGCTTATTTGAAGTAATAGCTATTTTCTTACCTATTATACTATTAATTAAGGTACTCTTTCCAACATTTGGCCTTCCAACAATACCTATAAATCCACTCTTCATAAATCTACCTCAATCTATTTTAAATCCTCATCATCAAAAGGATAAGGACATAATTCTATAACTTTATATGTTTTTTCTTCTCCATCTTTATTAACACTTATAACTAAATCATCATTATTCATAAATTCAATTAATACTTGTCTACAAGCAAAACAAGGAGTAACAAAATCACCTGATGATGCCATCAAATAAAGCACTTTAAAATCACCTTTTTTATAACCTGCTGTAATCGCAGAACCAATTACATTACGTTCTGCACATATGGTAGAACCATATGATGCGTTTTCATAATTAACGCCATAAAATTCTTTATTATCTTTCATTACTAAAATAGCTGCAACCGCATACTTAGAATAAGGACTATAACTATTTTTAAGTAAATTTTCTAATTTTTCTTTCATATTTTCACCTTGTAATTCCTAATTCATTTAATATTTCTTCTTGTTTACCAAACATAATTTTTTCATCATTTTTTTCCATATGATCATATCCAAGTAGATGAAGAATTCCATGTACAGTTAAAAATGATAGTTCACGTCTAAAACTATGTCCATAGGATTTAGCTTGTTCATGTACTTTATCAATAGAAATATAAATATCTCCTAATACTCTAAAATCAGTATTAACAAATGTTTTATCATCTTCAAGAGCAAAAGAAATAACATCAGTAGGACGATCTATACCTCTATATTCTTTATTTATTTTGTGTATTTTTTCATTATCAATTATAATTACATTCATAATAGCATTACTAACATTTTCATGCTTTAAAGCATATTCAATAACATTATTTAAGTCAATTATATCTATTTCTTCATTTGTTTCATTAATTATTTCTATACTATTCATAACTACCTCTTAACTATACATCTATTATATTATAAATAGAAAAGTTTGTAAATAGAAAAAAACTCATTCAGAGTTTTAATTATTGTATATAGCGCACTTTTCTTCTAATAAAGGATAGTTACAACATCTATCTTTAACATTCCTTGGTAATTTATCATTTATATATAAATTATATAAAATTTTTGATTTCTGATATATATCTTTCTTATTAGAAGTTAACCATCTTAACTGATTATTTAATAATTGAATTCGATATTGTTCATTTTTTCCATTCGTTTTTTTATTCAAATCAAATTCAGTATAATTATTATTTGTTACAGGTATCATGTTATTAAAATTAACTACACCATATATTCCATCATTAATTTTTATTAAATCTAAAGTATTCTTTAATTTAATATGTTTAGGCTTTGGACTAGAAAGTGGAGCAAAATACTCACAATTATTAACTGTAAATAATATACCTACAAAAGGTCTTAATTCTTTATTTCCAGCATTATATGAAACTTTATCATCATATTTTCGTAAAAAATTACAATAATCTGAATCAACTTTAACTATTTTAATTTTTTTATACATAAATACCTCCTACATATAATAAAAGATTAGAGTGTGTTCTCTAATCTCACTTTTTTAGCTGCCATTTATAGAGCTGGCTTCACTCACTTTTTTAGCTGCCATTTATAGAGCTGGCTTCACTCACTTTTTTAGCTGCCATTTATAGAGCTGGCTTCACTCACTTTTTTACTACATAAGTAGCTTTTATATTATATGCAAAAATTTGCATTTTATATTATATGCAAAAATTTGCACAATAATCACTTATGTAGTAGTAACATATCATATTTTTTCTTATTTGTCTATACTTTTTTAACATTTTGTTAAATATCTTTTACCTCAGGCATAGGAAGATCAAAAGTTACATGATTATATCTTTCAACATCTTGTTCAATACATAATTCTGTATATTTATCATCCCATGATAATCTATATACATCTTCAATATTTAATTCTAATAACGCAACATAATGTTTTACATTTTCTATTGGATCAATACCCTTATTTTCTATTTCTAAAGCAATACCAAAAGGATATTCATCAATAGCTATTTCAATATCATTATTTGTATATAATGTACGATATCTTTCATAACTTTCAATACATTTCATTTTAAGTACATTATCAAGTAAATATAACAAATTATCATAATCGTTATAATCAATGTTTACTTCAATTTCTTCCTCTTTATTTACTAAATTACTAGTAGTATCATTAAATCTTTTTTTCCAACTAATCTTACATTTAGATTCCTGAATACTTTTAGTAACTCTTATTCTAAATCTACCATCTATTTCTTTAGAATAAAAACTAATATTATCACTAGGATGATCATATTGAATAGTCTTTTCATAATATCTTCCATTATTAGTTAATTCTTTAATATTATCTAATTTAGTTATTATTTCATTTAATTTATTCTTTGAATAATAAAATCTTACTTCATATTCCATAATATCACCTATTATCTTTTATTACTTGATACTATTTTCTTCTTACTTAATACTAATTCATTACTTGTTTGAACTATCGTATTTTTACAGTAAGGACATACATTACTAGATATTACTTCTATAGGTGCTCCACATGAAGGGCAATTAGTTATTTTATTTTTATTAGACATAACAAATGTTAATTCATAACTGTTATTAAAATAAATTTTTTTACTTCCTCTAACTACATTATTATTTTTTGTATTAATTACATAATCTTTAAATTCTATATCTAAATAAACACTAACTTCAATCAGGTTATTAACTTCTTTAACTTCATAAACATCAATCAACCTAACAACAAAATCGCTCATTATATTTTGTTCATTTTTAAGTTTTAATGTCTCTAATAATGTTTTATATTGATTATAAAGTTCATCAGTACATAATTTTCTTAAACTATTATAATCAAAATTCATCCAAGACTCTTGAACATCTATAAAATGTTTTTTAATTTTATTTTTAAAATCATCTTTACTCATTCCAAAATATCTAATGTATTCTTCATCAGATAAATCTAAATATATATGTTTTTTTGTTAATAAATTTTTATATTTAACATTAGGGAAAGAAAAAAAGCTAATAATCAATACTACTAAAATAAATATAACAGGCATCCAATCATTATTAGAAGACGACGAATGACCTCTCCTCGAATAATAATTTGAATCATATCTATCGCTAGATGAAGACCAACTAGAGCCTCCCCAGTCAGAACCTCCCCAATCAGATCCTCCACTGTAATCCGAATCCCAACCAGAATCAGCTTTTACATAAAATACTGTAGTTATTGATATAATCGCTAATAATATAAATATAGATATTTTCTTTATATATTTCATCATCTTATTTCCTCTATTTCATCTAATATATAATCATATTTTTTAGTATCATAATATGTATTACAATACTTACATTTACCGCTATCATTAATATCAATACTAGCTCCACAATTAGTACAATATCTAACACTCTTTTGTACCTTAGTATTCTTATTTTTTCTAAATATTAATCTATATTTTTCTATAATTCTATTATCTTTGTCACCAGATGCATAATCACCACTATCAAGTTTAATAAAATATTTTAAATATCTAGTAGTAATAATTACTTCAATTTCATAATAATTATCATTTACATTTATATTGATAATATCAGTACTTTTAATATTTAATTCATCATACATTCTTCTAAGGTTTTTATTTTTGCTTTCATTTATAATATTAATTGCATACTCATATACATTATCACTTATATTATGTCTAACGTCATCTAAGTTTTGAAACATTATACCAGTAAATAGCTTAATAAATATATTATTTACACGTGTTCTAAACATACTTTCATTAAAATTTTGATCTTTTATTTCTAATTCATTTAAAGTCATAACTACATCCTTTCAGTAAAATCATTATTCATATAGAGGAGCTAAAAAATTTTCTTATCTTGTTCTTCCTTTTTCTCTTTCTTCCATCACATATTTATCATAGCTTAACAATTCATCAACACCATCAACTTCACCAACAAAATCAACAGCTAAACTTTCATCATCAAAATATGCTTTGCTAACTTGATCAAATATTTCAGAAATCATTTGATTTTTTATTTCTGAAGGAATATTATCATTAGATAATATTTTTTTAATATCATATAATCTCATACCTAAATAGGCAGACGTTTTTCTTTCGTAATTTAAATTAGTTAATACTTGTTCTAAATCCTGTTGAACACTCATAAAATACCTCCTAAATTTTTAGCTCCTATATACAAATAATAATTATCTCTATTTGTTACAAATATATTTTATCATAAATAAAAAAGAATCACACTATAAAGTATAATTTCTTCCTATTTTTTACACATTTTATACATAAAATATCCAATTATACCACTTATTATATTTAATATTATATCATCTATATCAAATACTCTACCAATATTAATTTGAATTAATTCTATAGTTAAAGATAATAAAAAACATATTATTAATATTACATATAACTTATTAAGTTTAAAATAAAATGATATAAAAAAACTATAAGGAATAAATAACAATATATTACCAATAGTATTCTTTATAAATAATTTACTATGTATATTATATCTTAATATTTCTTTAAATGGTATTATATTAAAAATATTATAATTATATTCAGGTTTTGATACAATATAAAATAATATAATAATATAAACAATAAATAATATAAAAATTATTTCTTTAAATATATCAATATCAATTTTATTCTTAATTATATAAATAATTCTAATAGTTATAAATATTTCTAATATATATATAATTAAAGGATATGATAGTTTGATTATATTAATTAACTGATTCATCTGATTCCTTATATTCATCTATTTCTTGATATTCAGTAATATCTTCAACCACACTATAAAATATCTTTACTGTAACACTTTCCTTATCATTATAACTACCTATTATTTTTTTATTTAATATAAATTCTTTATCATTTAAACTATCTTCAATTTTTTTAGTTGATATAGATACAGCTTTATTAATAGCTTCATCAACTGTATTATCCTCTTCTTTAACTTTTAATTCTTTTTGATATTGTTTTTCAAAACTAATAGGTAAAATATTATTTTTAAATATAATATTACTTTCAATTGATTTAAACTTAAAATGTTTAAAACTAAATAATTCAATATTCTTATTTAAAAATTTAAAAACATAAACATTTTTATTATTACCTGTGACTATTTCTTCCTTATATTTTAAAGGATAAGTAATAGTAACCATATACCATACTTCGCCTAATACTGTACCTTTACTTATTACAGTATCTTTTATGGTATCATTTAAGGAAATATATCCACTAACAATTATATCACCTTTTTTAACATAATCATTTCTATTTCTTATAATTTGTCCACTATTTATATCTAAACTATATATAATAGCATTCTTACGTGCTACTATATTTTTAAATTTATTATTATCATTAATAGGATTATTAATTCTTGGTTCATATCTTACTATATATTTAGTACCAATATTTTCTATTTCTATCCAATCAATTTTATCTCTATATTTTTCCAATATATTACTCTTTATTCTTTGTAAATCATTATAATTTTTCTTAAAACCATATAATTTTAAGCCATTACTATTTAGTTCATCAAGTAATACTTCTTTCATATTATTATCATTAGTAATTATATCTATTGAAAAAGTAATTCTACTTAAAAATATAATAATAATTAAGCCGATAAATATAAAAATAAATAAAAATTTATTAAAATTAATTTTTTTTATTAAATTAATTAATCCTTCATATTCTTCTTCTTCTACTTCATAAGTTGTCTTTATATCAAGTAATTTACTATAATCTTGTTTATATATTTTAATACTAAGTGTACTATTATCAACATATTTTATATCTAATATATCTATATTATACTTATTTAATCTTTTAATAAAATTTAAAACATTTTTACCAGTTATGTTTATAATAATTTTGCTTTTTAATTTTTTTATAATATCATTTTTAATAATATCACCTAAAATCTATAGAATAAATATTACCACTTATAAGAATCTCATTATTCATTAATTTAGATAAAACTAAATTATCACCTCTAACACTAACACTACCAAAATCGTATTTAACAACTACTTTATTAGTATCAATAATACCAATACTCTGATAATTTACAATATTAACTTTATTATTTAAAATTGTAATTTTAAACTCATCCTCTAAAATATATGAACGAATAGAATTAATTATACCCATCTATATCACCAATATATAATATTTAATAAAATAAAAAAGATTACCAAATAATAATCTTTATACATTTCTCATATATATAGGTTCGCACCTTTTTTTATTTCTAACTTTTTTAGCTTGATATAGATACTTAATATCTTTATCTAAATATTCACTTAAATATTTTCTAAATAGTTTTAAAAAATATAATAAATCTTCATCTTTATCATTATACATTTTATTTAAATCTTTATGGCCTTTAATAAATTCATTAAAATATCCATCAATTAAAAACCAATAAATTTCAGAATTAAAATTTTTAAAATTATATTCATCATAATTTAAATCATCAAGTCCTCTACCAAACTCATCACAATCAGTAACATAAAATCTATCATTAACTTCATCATATAAAAGATTATATACAACATCAAATAAAGTAATATTATTATCTGATAAAAATTTTATATCCTTATTAGCAATCTCAATTCCTTTAGAAAAATTATCTAAATTAATACATAAATTAGATACACAATTAAGATGTATTGCTTTAACAAAATCAGTAATATACCCAACAACTACATCATTAACTATAATAACATCTTTAGGAAAAATAAAAGTATTATTAACTAAATGACTATATCTCATAATATCATCTTTACTATATTCAATATATTCGTCTTCATCATAATCTTCATCCAAAAATTGATTAAATACTTTATAAACTATATTAGTATTTAAATCTAAAAAGCATGTTCCTTGTGAACCACAACCTAAATAATTCTTAGTTTTTAAAAAACAAATTAAATCTTTTTTGTTATTAAAATACATAATTAATCACCAACAGAAAAATATTATACTATATTTTAATAATTTAAACAAATTTATGTTAAAAATTGCAATTATTATAAAAAAGTGTATAATATTATCAGTTTATGTGAGGGGGTAAATTATGACCTATCAAGGTAAAATAACAAAGAACAAAAAACATCTTGGTAGAATATATAGTATACTTAATAATCAAATTGCCTTAATATCTGATATAAATAAAACATTAAATAGTAATATTGAAGTTAGTGATTATATAAAATTAGAAGACATATTAAATATAACTAAAGAAATAAATGAATCATTATATAATGATAAATGTAATATTGAAAACATAATTGAAAATAAAATAATAAGTATATATGGAGAAATGAGTAGCATTATCCTATACAGATATAATAATACAACTATTGAATTTGGATTTACAAATAATTATAAACTAAGAAAACATAAAAAAATAATAATTGATTTAACAAAAGATAATAAACCAGAATTATATTATTTATTAAAAGAAGAAATATTTAATTTACTACGATTAAATGAAACATATAATTATTTTGTAAAACAATATAGTGAAAATGTAAGACCAATTAATTCTAGTTTAAGAGTAAATATATCTTTATTTAATATTTCATTATATATACCAAAGCAAAATTCATTTTATGACAAATCACTTGAAATAAAATACAGTGGTTATGAAGATAAGTTTTATTTAAAAGGAGATAATTATTTATTAAATTGTATTAAAGGACAAGAATTAGTATTATTAAAAAGTATATATATACAAGAAAAAGATTGTCCAGAATTTCTTAAAAATATAATAAAAGAAAAAAATAGAAAAAAATATAAAATCAAAAAGATATAACAAAATATATCTTTTTTTCATCTTTTAGAAAGTTCTACCACCTTTCTCCATAGTAATGGTCCCACTACTCCGTTAATATCAAAACCATAATCACTTTGTAATTTTTTTACTGATTTTTCTGTTAATTCATCAAATATACCATTTACTCTAACACCTGGTATCGATTTATCAAACTTACATATAGCTAGTAAGAATTTTTGAAATCTTCTTACATCATTATTAGTCATTCCTCTTACTAAAAAATAATCTGGATATAATTCATTTATATAATCTTTATATTCACTAGGAAATGATTTTAAAATATTATCATATGCATTTCTTAAAACACTAAAATCTGTATATGTAAATACGCCTGTTACAGGAAGCCCATATTTTTCTTGAAAAGCTTTAACCATAGTAATAGTATTATTATTATAAATTGAATTAGTAGGAAGTCTTGGAATATCAGGATCTAAAAAAGCAATAGCATCTAAAAAATAATGAATATATTCTACCTCAATACCAGTATCACCATAATCTAATCTGTCAGTATAAAGAAAAGTTACTTCATCTTCAGTTAATCCTTCTGAATATAAATCAGCTAATTTTTTAACACTGGTATAAACATATTTTATCTTATACCATGTACCTTTATCGACTATTCCAGTAATAGGTAAATTAAATATTTCTTGAAACTTTTTAACTGCATTTACTGTTTCTTCATCATATATACCTAATGTATTTGTTATATATGGAATAGCAGGATAATTCTTGCTAATGCGTTTTAAATCTCTTTGAATAGCAAGTACTGGGTTTCCTGCATTACCAAGCCCTACAGGATAACCAGGATATCCTTCCAAAGCATCTCCAACCGGTGCATCATATTTAATAGATATATCTGATCCATAATAATACTTTAATATATCAAGTGGTGTTTTACCTTGATTAGAAAGAGTTACTGTACCCCACTGTGATAAACCATTACAAGTAGTTACTCTACCATCACAATAAGTAGTAAAATATGGCTGAACTTGATTACCTTTTACAACATAATTATCAAATATCTCATCAACAATATTATTTATATTTTCATATGTAGACTTATTTTCTATATAAGTTTGATCATATATTGGATTAGAAGTTATATCAAAATTATATCCTTTACTTCTATACCATTCATTATAAATTCTATTCATAGCAAATGATGTAATAGCATATATATTAGCTATTAACGCATTTTTAGGCCATGTAGGATAAAGTTCGGATGCAGCAACATTTGATATATAATCAGTAAAAGGTACTGTTATATTTCTAGCTGGTTCATCAGGTGCACCTAAATGAACAGTAATATTATTAGGCACAATAGGATATCTAACAGCCATTAATCATCACCCATTTTAGGTACAATACTAATATTTTGTATAACATATAAATTATCATAAACATTAACTATAAAAGCTAAAGAAGTATTATTCATATTATTAGTAGCAACTATTTCATATGATGTACTTTTAGGTATAACAAGATCATCATTATTATTTCTAGGAGCAGGTAAACTTATATTTTCAATTACTCCAGATTCATTAGTATACCCTTCAAAAAAATTAACATTATATCCATCTATTTTCTTATTAACCAGTATTTTTAAGCCAGTTATTGGTACTGCTTGATTAGCAGCATATGCCCTAATTCTTAAATAACCAGTACCTTTATTATTATTCATAAATTCTTGATATGCAGTAGAATTTATAAACTCTTCATCATTAAGACTAACATTATTCATGAATTCCCCCTTAAATAATTAATTTTTGACCTACACTAAGTAAATTATTTTTTAAATTATTTTTTGTTTTAATACTATTAACAGTAGTATTATATTTTCTCGCAATACTATATAAGTTATCACCACTTTTAACTATATAAATATTTGTTGTAGTATTTTTTGTACTTGGTATCTTTAATATCTGTCCGATACTTAAAGTATTACTAACTAAATTATTTAAACTTTTAATTTCAGATACAGTAGTATTAAATTTACTAGCTATTGAATATAAACTATCTCCTGCCTTTACAGTATATGATGTTTGATTAGTATTATTAGATTCACTAGGTATCTTTAAAATTTGTCCAATGCTTAAACTATCACTTGTTAAATTATTTAAACTTTTTATAACTGATACACTCGTGTTATATTTTTTAGCAATATCATATAAATTATCTCCTTTTTTTACTGTATATGTAATAGATACTGTATCTTCAGGTGGTGTATAATCAGGCCCAAAACATTCTTCTACTAGTGTAGTTGTACCTTCAGGAATTCTTATTTTTAATACTTGGCCGATATTTAATATATTATTAGTTAAAGAATTATCTTTAATAAGCGTATCAACACTAATGTTATTATTTCTAGCTATTGTATATATAGTATCTCCTGCTTTAACCGTATAACTTGTATAATTAGGCATAATCATTTGATCTTCAGGAGTATACATTTCTGGTATTCTAAGTACTTGACCAATACTTAAATTATTACTTGTTAAATTATTTAAATCTTTAATAGCAGCTACTGTTGTATTATATTTAGTAGCTATTTTATAAAGAGAATCTCCTTTTACAACAGTATACATAAACATAGTATTAGGATTAGTCCCTGATGTTGATGGTATAGTTAACACTTGACCAATCTTTAATGAATCAGCAGTAACATTATTAAGCCTAGCAAGTTCTGTAACCGATACACCATATTGATTACTAATCCCATATAAAGTATCTCCTGCTTTAACTGTATATGTATTTATTTTTATCACCTCATAAAATTATATGACAAAAAAAGACAAATAATAATTTATTATTTATCTTATATAATTATAAAATCATAAGAATAATTTATAGATTACCTATTATTTATTTAATTCCTTTAATAATTTAGGTGGTATACTTCTTGGACCTCTTATAGTTGTAATACCATATTCTTTTAATTTATCTAAAGTAAACTCATTATTATATTTTTTAATTAACTTTATTTTCATTATATGATTCATATTTATATTATTATCGCGATATTTATAAGGTATATCTTTATCAACCACTATACATTTATACATAATACATGAATAAGGACTAGCAATATATAAATATACATAATCATTAATTAATATATTCTTAGGTTGCTTCCACATAATAATATCAGTATCATTAAAAGCATTCACAATATCATAATATTTAGGATTAGCAGGTATTATATAATTAGTAGATATATTTATTAAATCATAACTAATATTAATTAAATTAATAATTTCTTCATCACTTAATGTATCATCTAAAATAATACTAACCCAACTTTTTTTATTCATATGATATGCCAGATATATACCACTTATATTTAAATAATCTGATACATTATCTAACTTGATATTGATTATATCTACTAATCCACTTGAATTATTTATAATTTTACTTTTATCAATATTCATAATAATACCAAACCATTTATTACTTCTCTTATTTCTAAATACCCCATAATCAGGACTATCATCCCATAGAAACTCTGGTTCTACATTATATTTATCATAAATTAATCTACTTATACGATTAGCTTGACTACTTACAAATAACTGTTTAGTAAAACAATTATTTCTAATATCATTTAAAATACTTATATATTCACTCTTTATAACACTAGCAAACTCACCTAGTTCTCCTTCCCTTCTAAATAAAGTATATTCATAATTAAAAGATAAATCTATTACTTTTCCTTTTACTACATTATTATCAATTTCTATAATAGCTTTAAAACTATTATCCATAAATAATATTTCATAAATATACTTATTATTTTCTAATTTAAAACCATAATCAATTAATTTATCAGTATTAACAATATATTTATTAAATAGCTCTTCTTCAATCATATAAAACACCTACAAACATTATACTATCTTAAATATTAATATCAATACAATCATCATTTCTTATAAATCTTTTGCTTATACAATTCTTTATTTAATAAATTAATAGTACCTAAACCAAATTTTTCATATATATTTGACTCATAATTAGTAGTAATCATCTTCATTTTATTCAGTGTTATTTCAATTTCATTTAATAATTTAATTAATTCATCTCTATCAGATACACTATCCATTTTAGAAAATAACTCACCAGCATCATATAAAGATTTATTTAAATATTTAATACCTTTTTCCATATAAACAGAATCAGTAATAGCAATAGACTCTTTATTTTGATGCGCTAAAGAAACAATGACATCAAATATATCTTCTTTTGTTATACTTTTAGGAAGTCTATCTATATCAAAAGATAAACTATTTAAATAAATTTCTTTATAAACTCGATTATCATAAAATCTATAATCCTTTGGACGTAAATGTATCAAATAACTAGAATCATCAGTTATATATTCTATAGTACGATCTAAGTATCTTGGTAACATTCTCATATTATCTACATATTCTACATTATAATTTTCATCAAACTTTTCACTCTTTAAAGTATATACTGTATCTGTGAATTTTATATTGCAATAATTAATTATAGAAAAACCTAATTTTTCTATATGTTCTACTAATTTTATTACTTTATTAATATCTAAATTCTCTTTTAAAATTAAATTATAACAATATTCTAAAGTAGAATACTTGCTCTTTTCCAATTTATTATATTCATATACATCATACATAAATCCAGTCATACTAATATATTTTTTTATAATTTCAATACTATTTTTATGATTATTAATTAGTGTTTTAATACTATCATCATCTATACTATCTAAATTTTTAAATAGAGAACCAAAAGATTCAAAACTAATATTACCAGAATAATTTCTGAGTAATATTAATAAATCATTTGTAAAACTTTCATAATCATCATACATATTTAGTAGAGTTAATAAATAATCAATTTTTATACTTCTCTCTCCATTATTACTCATAAAAACCTCCTGAGTAAATTACTATATTTTTATTCTTTTATTTCTAAGCCAAATATACAATTATCATAAATAAACCTAACTATAGAATTATTACCTCCAGTAGTATAATATTCACTTAACAATTTATTAAATTCATTAATAAACTCTTCCTTAATTGTAATAATACCTTTACCATTTTCTATCATAATTTTATTTGCAACTATCATGCTTGTTCTTTTATTACCATCCCAAAATACTTGAGCTCGCATTAAATATAACATTATTCTAATAGCACGTTCAGTAATAGAATTTGAACCATCAGTAATTTGATCAATACCCAAAAGAATATCTTCTTTATTTGGAATTGGAGGTTGATAATCAGTACCAGAAATACCAACAATACCATTTCTTAATGTTCCCCAAGCCAAAGATTCATTTCAAGAAACATAACTATTAACTTTACAAATATAATCTATAGTTAATCTTTGAGAAACATCACTTAAAACAAAATTCCAAGCATCACGCAAATTCAAGATACAATTAATATCATCTAAATGCATAGTTGGAACATTAACTCCATCTAAAATAGTTTGAGTATCAGGAAAAGTTATATTTAAACCTTCCAACTTCGCACTATTATAAATAGAAGTAACTAATACTTTCATAGCTAAAAAAACATTCTGTTCTTGAGTCAATTCATATTTATCTTTCATTTAAATCACCACATTACAAAAATAATAAACAATAATGGTGCCAAATGACTGAATTGAACAGTCCTCTGATGCTTACCATGCATCTGTTTTACCACTAAACTAAATTGGCACTACATATATATAATATCAATTTTTTAAATAATATACAAGCAAAAAATAGAATTAGAAAAAATAGAATTAGATAAAAACTAATTCTATTTACAAGTATAACCTTGTTGTTCTAATTGAGTTTTATTAACACTGTAAGACTCAGATCCTTTAGCACCTATTGCAGTTTTAGTAGCATCACTTATGTTCTTATAATCAACAAAAACAACAACATCAAATGTTTTATCACCAGTCTTACTAGCAGTTACAGTAATTCCATCATAATTATATTGATTTTCATAAGTTGATTTCATTGTATTAAACATAGTATCAAATTGACTAGCATACAATCCAGATAATTCAAATTTCATAACCATTTTCATAGTATCTACTTTACCGCTTTTAAATTCAATGTCATATTCTTGAACCATAGTAACACCACTTGGCATACTACTTGAAAAATCTTTTGAACAACTTAAGGTCTTATCTGCTTCAGCACCACATCCTGTAATCATAATAGCGCACATTATAAAAACTAAACTCCAAACTATCTTTTTCATATTATCTCCTTTCATTATTATAATATCACATTTTTACTAATAATAATACACATAAAAAATTTTTTTATAAAATGTATACAACTATTTACAATATTTAAACATAATAAAAATGGTGATTATATGAAAATAAGACTAGGTTATGTAGCTATATCTACATCATTAGATATAACTTCATCAAAAACAATAACATATACAAATTTTATAAAAGATAAAGATTATAATAAATTATGTTCTACTATCAATAATAATTTAGATAATTTAATAGAAATACTTAAATATAATATAGCTAACAATATTCATTTCTATAGATTAACTTCTAAATTAATACCACTTTCTACTATAATCGATTATGATTATATTACTCCATTTATGAGTAAATATAAAATAATAAGTAAATTAATTAAAGATAATAATTTAAGAATAGATGTTCATCCAGATCAATTTAATGTTTTAAATAGTACCAATAAAGAAATAGTAAATAATACTATAAAATCATTAGAATATCATTATAAAATATTAGATATATTAAATATTAAAGAAAAAATAATAATTCTTCATATAGGAGGAAATACCTTTGGTAAAGAAAAAAGTATCTCTAGATTTATTAATAATTTTAAAAAATTACCTGATTATTTACAAAAATGTATCGCTATCGAAAATGATGATAAAATATTTAATATAATAGATTGTCTTAAAATATCTAAAAAATTAAATATACCTATAGTTCTTGATTATCATCATTATATTTGTAATAATGATGGTGAACAAATAGAAAAATACATAATAGAAATATTTAATACATGGCATAATAAAACTCCTAAAATACATTTTTCATCACCAAAAAGTAACTCAAAACGTGAATATAGGAGTCATAATGACTACATTAATCCAAATACATTTATAGAATTTATAAATAAAATTAAACATATAAATATTGATTTTGATATAATGCTTGAAGCAAAAGCTAAAGACTCAGCATTATATAAACTTGTTAGTCAATTAAAATATCTGACAAATTATAAATTTATTGATGAAACTTCATTTTTGATTTAAAGCAACCAATTTCATACATCATAATATATTCATATCTATCCCTATCAATACGATAATTATTAAAAGATCCATCATAAAATTTACATAAATTTTGATCTAACACACAAGTTAAAGCCTTATTATTACTATTATCTAATTTATTAATCATTTTAGAAATTTTATCATATGGAAAATCAGGATATTCATTTAACATATAAATTGTAAAATCATTAAAATTATCCTTACTCCAATCATAAATAATACTACTAGAAGCAATAATAAAATCATATAAACAAACACCACTTTTAAATTTATCCTCAGAATTTATCATAGGCAAATTATTATCACTATAATATTTTAGAATAAATTCATTAATACAATCAAAATGAACTTTATCAGAAATACTTTTATTATATAATTGTAGTTCAAAAGTATCTCTTAGAATTACTTTATCAATATTAACGTAAGGAATAGATAACCATTTATTATATAATCTATAAGTAGGAAAATATATATCATCCATATAATTAGCAAATTTAATAAGCAATTCTAAATCATAATCATATATTAAACTTTCTCTAATAAAAACTTTAAAATCATAAGCAATCTGATAATAAGTATTCTCTTCTATTTTTTCCAAAAAAATCACCAGAAGATATTATACACTAAAAAAAGAAAAAATACTATAATATTTTTTCTTTAACACTACTAAACAAAAATGTTCTAGTCATTGCTACAAATTCTCTAAACATAATACTAGTTTGTTTACTTACTTTATTAGAATCACTTAATATTTTTATTAAAGCAGTAGGACGCTCCATAAAGTCAAGTAAAGTATTAACCTTATTTTTTCTAAATACATCAAACATTTCTTTAACAAATTGTTTTTTTTCTTTATTATTATACTTATTTATCCAATTAGATATTTTTATCGATAACTCTATAGAAGATGTTCTTAAAGTATCATTTATTAAATCGTTTTCATCAACTTGCCAGTTCAAAGCAAAATGAGAAAGTATTCCCACATAATTAGTTTTAATAACTCTATTATCGTTAGAAAAAAGCATCATACCTATCATTGAATTATTTGGAATAATATGAAAATATTTTTTTTTAACCCTTCTATATCTATAAGAACTTAAATATTTCATAAGTAAACCTGGCCCATCATAAGAATATATTTCTTTTATCTTATTTCTTACTAAAAAATTAGCATACATCCCACTGACTAAGGCTAAATTACCACCCTTAGAATGTCCGCCTAAAATAATATTACATTTTTTAAAAGTAAAATACTTATTTAAATATTTAATCGCGCTTTTTTGCGATTTAACTGGAAATTTATAACTCATCATAAAGTCTTCTTCCCAACCAATCATAGCTTCATCAGTGCCCTCAAAAGAAACATATACTAAATCTTTATTAATTTCAATAGTTAAAGCAGAAAACTGTTCATAATCATCAACTATCCTCACATAATTATATAAAAGTAAATCTTTATATCTTTTTTTATGTCTCATTAATTTTAATAACTTAATACCACCATTAATAGCCATAATATTTCTTTCTTCATCATATTTATTATGAATAAATTCAGTAACTGCATCTTCAAGCCTTTTCTTATTCTTATCACTATTACTTAAAATATTCCTATAATTAACATAAGAAATATTTGCAAGTATTAACTTATCTACACCATTAAACTCTTTTTCATCAAAACTTAAATCTCCATATTTATCAATATATTCAACTAACTTCATACAACCACCTATATATATTTATTAATTAAAACAATATAATTATCTTTCTTAGTTTTATTAATAATACCCATATATTTATACTTACCATATTTTCTAATACTCAAAATGTCCCCTATTTTTAAATTATAACTACTTTTAGGAATATCATAATTAACTAAAATACATTTATCTTTAATTAATTTAGAAACACTATCCCTATTACTATGAATTATATTAGATACAATAGTATCAATTCTTTCACTAGATACAATATATTCTAACTCTTCATATTTTCTTTCATAATTATTTAAATAATTAATATCAATATTAACTAATTCTACCTTACTATTATTAATCATCGTTAAATTATTAACCAAATAATTACTAATAATATCTAATACATATATATAATATTTATCATCTATAATAAGTATATCACCATACATACTAGGATCAATTCCTAAACTAAATAAAGTACCCATTATATCTTGATGTTTAAGTTTGTATTTGCACTTAATTTCATATAAAAGTATATTAGGTTTAATACCATTATAAAATATTACTTTCTCACTATCTTTATAAGGGATATATATATTATATTTAAATTTACCTAATTTATTTTTAACTAACTTTTGTAGTTTACTATCTAAAAAATAAGTATACTTACCATTAATAATTTTTTCTATGTTCTTATCTACAATATATATATCATTCATTATATTTACCCACCTAATAGTATTGTAACATATTTTTAAAAAAATACAAAATTAAAAAGTAGATAACTACTTTTAATTAAATGCAAGTTCAACTTCTAATTCTTGATCCATATAAGCAATATATAAAAATATTAATCCACTTATAAAAATAAGTAAAGAAGATATAAAAGATAAAAATACTAAATTTTGTTTTTTACTTGAATCTTTATTTGAAATATTTTTAAAATCTTTATAAGAATCTCTTAAAAAATAAAAATAGACAACTAATAAAATAGAAAAGATAAATATCATAACTTTCCTATATTTATCTTTACTACCACTATCATTATATATAAAATATTTCTTCTCTAAACTATTCGCATACCAACTAAGAATAATAATACCAATATAAATAACCCATATAAAATTTTCAATTTTTAATTGTTTTAACTTACTATTTAATTCTTCATAATTCATATTAAATTATATGCAGATACTTCATTCATATATAACTTTAACCCCTCAAACATAATATTTACTGATGCATTTATATCTCTATCTAATTCATAATTACAATTAGGACATGTATATTCTCTTATATTTAAATTTTTTAATAATGGATTTTTATATCCACAATGACTACATATTTGACTACTTGGATAAAAGGTATTTATTTTATATAATTTCTTACCTTTCCATTTTATCTTATATTCTAATTGTCTTATTATTTCCGAGAATGATGCATCGGTTAATGCTTTAGCTAAATGATGATTTCGTACCATATTTTTAACTTTTAATGTTTCACAAACTATAATATCATTATTATCAGTTATATCTTTTGTTATATGATGAATTAAATATTTCCTTGCATTTTTTATCTTTTTATATATTCTTGCTATTTCTCTTTTTAATTTATAATAATTATGACTACCTCGTTCTTTTTTAGCTAGTCTTTTTTGTTTTTGCTTTATTCTTTTTTCATATTTTTCTATTACTTTTTCATTTTTATATTTTTTAAAGTTTGATGTAATCACTAAATCTTTAATACCTAAGTCTAAACCTATTATAGTAGTTGGCATAAATTTATAATTAATTATATCTTCTTCTATTAGAACTGATACATAATAAGTATCATCTAGCTCTCTTGATACTGTTGTATTTATAATTCTTCCATTTATTTTATTTATTTTTCTATAACCTCTAATTTTCATATTTTTTATTTTAAGTAAAGTAATTGTTTTACCTATTAAATCTAATTTTATATTATAATATGTTCTACCTTTATATTCAATAGTTATCATATTAGTTCTAAAGGAATTTTTATTAAATTTACTTTTAAATTTGGGATAACCTACTTTTTCTTTAAAAAACTTATTGTAAGCATTATCTAAATCAAATAATGAACATCTTAAACTCATGCCATCTACTTCTTTTAAAAACGGATAATCATTATAAATATTCTTTAAATCTTTGATACAGTCATAACTACTTATACTTTTTTATTAGTTTTATATTCTTTTATTTTTTTATCTAAATAATAATTATATACAAGTCTAGTACAACCAAATGTTTTATTAATTAATTCTTTTTGATTTTGATTAGGATATAATCTAAATTTATATGCTTTGTTTATTAACATATTTTCACAAACCTTTAATTGATTGATATTGTATCATACGAATATATGCATGTCAATGTGTTTTTTTTATAACGAACATAATTCCTAATAGATAAAAAAACTGATAAATTCAATATATTTATCAGTTCCTTATTATCAATTATAATATATCTATCAATTATATTGTTTTTACATTTCTTCTAACACATACGGATTGCCACTACTACCATCTCCATCAATGATTTTAACGGATGATGATAGGTAGACTACAGGACGCACGCCAAGTTTCTCATCCACATAGTTACTGTTACCAAATGAACCACTAACATCATAAGTTGTTCCATAATCACTTAGATTTCCAAATATATAAGACTCCATACACGCATTTGTACAATAACCAGGCGATAGAAGCCAAGTATTATAAATTTCTGAACCGCCTTGCAAAATATTACTATTATATACCCATCCTGTTGAAGGAACTCCACTCTTACAATGATATGGATCATTATAGCAATTATTATCAACTCCATTAGCATACACCATATATACATCGCTTGGATACATCAGCGCTACTTTTCCTGTCCAATCTGTTGTTCTACTATTAATTAATGTACCTCTTTCATCACCATAGATTTTTTCTGTATTTCCATATCCAGAATTTTCGGGATCGATGCTACTTACTAATCCTAAATAAAATTTAGAATCATCTATCATACTACGTGCTGATTCTTTTAACCCATATGTCTCTGCAGCACCCGTACGATTATAATAATCTCCATTCAAAAAAACTTTTAAACTTTCATTTGCCCAGTCATTTCTAAGATTTGAATCAAATTCCATTCCAGTTGGAAATAAACTACCACGGACTATTTTGACTTTTTGTTCATAATTTTGTTTTCCATCATCTACATTAAAAACTCCCAATATTCTCCATATTTCACAATTAGTTCCATCGCTATCACAATTGAAATATACATAGTTATATGGATCATTACCTATATAACGATAATCTATTAAAGCATCGGTTCGAACAGTAGCTTCATGATTAAAAGTATACATTTCACCTTTATTACCATCTGTATAATTTGTTATACTAGTACCATTTCTTTTTGACATTATATGATTTAATAATGTTACTGGTTTACTTGTATTTACAATTGTTACAGTATTATTTAAATTCCATGCACTATTATATTGATTATACTGTATAGTTTCTATACCCAATGTTAGAGTATAAGTAGCATTGTCATAATCATCACCACTTGATGAACATGTTACTGTTTTTACTCCATTACTTTCTGATTCTGTACAAGTATCATCTAATTTTGTTTTTGGATTAAATGTTACTGATTCTAAAAATGATGTAGTACTTTCTCCTGGAGCTAGTTTGTAATTATAATAGTAATAATCTCCTACTTTAGTCCAATCACTAGCATTAGCTAAATTTAGAACTGCTACTCTTTCATCATTAGCTAACTCCTCACTTGTTGTGTGATTTGATTTTGTACCATCTGAATGTATCCATCCATTTAATGTACCATCATTATGTGTAGTCCAAGTTTCAGTTACATGGATTCTTACTGCTTGATCTACTTCCCCTGTATTGGTTGCAACTACAGTTTTATTAGTTGTATCTCCTGGCGACCAATTATCAGGTGATACAAATTCTTCGATATATTCGGTACCATATTCTTTAGTTGTAAATGTATTTTCTACATCTGTAGAATTACTAAAGTAAGCAAATGTTAAACCTACTATACCTATTATAGCTACTAATAATAAAGCAATAACTGACTTTTTATTATTCATTTTCTTTTCCTCCTTCTATTTCAAATAATAAAAACATTTGATAAATTATTATTTTTCTATCTAAAAAAATTATATAAAAAAATTGATATTTTGTAAATACCAATTTTAATATTTTTATTATTTTTACAATTACTTTATATAATATCACAATTCTTTATTTTTTATATCTATAACTACATATTCAGCTATTGCACCCATTTTAAATTTAATAGTCCAATCACCTATACCAGAACTTACTATAAAATTAGTTTTATCAATTGTTTTTAATCCATAATAACTATCATTTATACCCATAAATACACTAATTGGTCCTAATGGCCATAATTGTCCTCCATGAGTGTGTCCAGAAAGCACTAAATCAAAATTAGCATTTACTAAATTCCCATAATCATTAGGTTTATGATCAAGACCTATAATATATTTACTATTATCTAATTTATTAGTTAGTTCTTCAGCTGATAATCTATCTTTTTCTTGTGAATCTTGTCTACCAACTAAATAGATATTATCAGTTATTAATTTAGATTCATCTTCTAAAATAGTTACATTATTTTTCTTTAATTCTTTTCTTAATCTTTTATTAGTAAAATTTCTATAATTAAAATATGCTTTATCATGATTACCATATATAAAATATACACCATATTTAGTATCTAATAATCCTAATCCTTCACAACTTTTAATCAAGTCTTTTAATTTAGTATCATCATCTACAAAGTCACCAGTTATTACTACTATATCAGGTTTTAATTTATTAATATCTTCCATATATTTATAAAACTTATTGCCATTCATAGTAGATCCTATATGACTATCAGATACTTGTACTATTCTAAATTTATCTACTCCAATATCTTTATTAACTTCTATAATATATTTAGTTTCTACTACATGATGAGCTAAAAAATAACCATATATTAAATATATACATGTACTTATTATAGCTAGTATAAAACTAATACTATTATTTATATCTTTTTTTCTAATAATATTTATTATACCTATAATAAAATCAAAAATAAGTAAAAACAAAAATAATGATACAAATACAAGTAATGTATTAATTATATTAAATACTACAAAAAATATAGTAATAATAGTAACAACTAATAATATTAATCTAGATATTTTTTTATTTTTTATAAACTTAATAATAATACTTTTATGAAATCTATAAACTAAATAACCAAATAATATAGTTAAAAATAATAAAAATGATGAAGTTAATATATAATACACATATTCACCTCCCTAATCTTTTGCATAATACTCGAGAATTATTGTCTATTATATTTTTATATAGATTTTGAATATAAGGATTAGCACATTCACTATCACTAATAGTATGTCCACTAGGTAAAATCATATTCTTTTTATCAAGTTCAAAATAACTATTATCATATTCTTGATTCAATGATTCAGCAATACTTAACATAGCACAATCAGTAACACTATGTAAGCAAAAATTTTTAATATCATAATTTTCAGTATTCATATACATTTCATAGAATTTATAAAAATTAACTGGTTCTAAAATATTAATATCAATATCATTATAATCAAAATGATAACTATCAATATTTTCAATTTTATTATTATACTTAATAGAAATAGGAACTAAATTAATATTAGAATTATATTTAAAAGCATTAAATAACATTCTAACAGCACCAGTTCTACCTCTATATATTTTATCTTTATCAGCAATATAAACTCCTTCAGGAAAAATATTAATACTAATACCATTACTTAAAATATTAGAAGCATTTAAAACACATAATTCTTTATAAAAACGTATTCCATGTGCTTCAATAGGAATAGGATTTAAAAGTTCATTTATAACTTCTTGTCTACTAGTATCATTTTTATACATTACTCTAGCACTAATAGCACTTACAATCTCACTATCTAATATCATAGGAATATAAAATATATCCATAAGACATGTATGATTACTAATAATTAAATTAGTAGAATTAGATGGATAATTTTTTATTCCATGTACTTTTATATTAGCGCTTCTACTTAGAGCTTTTAGTTTATCTAATTTATTCATTAATATAATCCTCCACAATTGAAGCAAGCATTTTATGACCTTCAATATTTAAATGAATACCATCTTCAAGTAGAGGTAAATCATCTAGTATAATAACATCATCATATTTAATATTTTTTAAATTTAATCTATTTTTTTCACTCTCCTCATTAAATATACCATCACTCTTTTTAATATCAAATTTAGGTGGTAATAAATATATAATTCTAGGAAGTTCTCCATCAAAATATTTATGTATATTATCTGGATCATTAAACTGCTCTATAATAGTATCTTTATACCACAATAAATCATTAATAATATCTTCACTACTTCTATTATATTTAACTTGTAAATCATTGGTACCTAAAGCAATAATAATAATATCAACAGGAGAAATTGTTCTAAAAGTACTAATAAAAGTACTCATTCCATTTTTAAAATTTTTATCTATTTCACAATTACCAGCTACCCTACCAGGTAATCCTTCTCCTATTACTTTATATTCATTTCCTAATTTTTTTTGTAAAATATTCGGCCATTGTAATTCATCATCTAATCTAATACCAGTAATAAAGTTATCACCCCAAGTATTAGAATCACCGTAAATAAGTATTTTCATAAGCATAACCTCCTAATAGATTATAACATATTTATATATAAACTTTAAACAAAAAATGAATAAATATTACATTTATTCATAATTATTATTTTATAAACTAGCAATAGTATTAATATCTAATCCTGTTACTTTGCTGATAATTGAATTTGCAATATTTTCTTTTTTCATCATTCTGGCATTAGATATTTTTTCCTGTTCTATTCCTTGTTCTATTCCTCGTTCATATCCTAAAGATTCGCCTTCTTTAAACATAGTATTCATCATACGTCTGTTATCCTCTTCTTCAGTCATTACCTGATAAAATTTAGGACTTTGATTTAGTGTTATTACATCTTTTTTTATTTCTTTAATCATTTCATCTTCTACCTCCAATTTTTTTAGTTTTTCTTTATCCATACCAATTATTAATAAATATTTATACTTATTAAAATAATCAATATCTTGATTTAACTTATTATACCATTTGTCTAATAACTTGTCAATATTTATATTTATTATATAAAATATATTTAAATATTCTTCATATGATATATTATCATTTATTGAATATTTATTTATTGTTTCTAATGTATCTGTATTTGATACATTTAAATTTATTTGAATAATTGGTTTATCAATACTTACGTAATCTTCTTTTATATGAACTAATTGGTTTAGATATGATGTTTGATAATAGAAATTTCTTATTTTTTTATTATCATTAAATGTATCATTTAATTCAATATTAATATAAGCATAATTAGTATCTATAATTGAATCTACTGTTTTACTTCTTATATATAATCTATCTTTGTATAATTCACAATTAGATATATTATAAATTTCTATATTCATATTTAATATTCCATCTAATAACCATTTAATTCTTTTTGGACTTTTTAGAAAAACATTTTTAAAGACTAAATCATTTTTTAAGGTATAAAATTTTTTACTCATATGAAGCCTCCTTTCTAAGACGATAGCTTGTACTACCCTCTATATATATTATTCGACAAAACTTTCCAATTTCCTTTTTTTTACTCTAAAAAAATGAAATTTCTTGCATTTTTCTACTATTTTATAATATCTTTAATACTATCTAAATCATTAATAACACTATCACTTGCTGCATATGCATATTTAAAATCAAATGCATTAATACTATTTAAAACCAAACTTATATCTTCACTAAAAACTATACCTTCTTCTATTTTTTTCATTATAGTCTTCCTTCTTTAATTAATTTTTTCATAAACAAAAAGTACTATACAATGATGCATGTATAGTACTTTTATTAATTATAATTTACTAGATACAAGCACCACAAATATACTTGTACCTCAAGCGTTTTTTTAATGCCGATTATACAAGTGTGAAAGATTATGATGATGTTTTCTAGATAAGTAAAACATATAAATTTATCCCTTTCTAAGTACATATTAACACATTTTTTTATTTGTCAAAACTTTCGAAAATAAAATTATCACATAAATCTTTATATTTATCAAAATCATTATTTCTTATTGTCCAAGTTAATATTAACAACTTATTTTTATACTTCTGAATTTTTTTACTATTTAAAAAATTATAATTTACAGATATAAAATCAGGTTTTACTAAAAAATTTAGTAACATATTCTTAAGAAATATTTTTTTTATTATATTTATCTTATTATTTTTAAAATCAGATACTAATAATCCTCTTGGCATATTAGTACGCTTCTTTAAATATATTAAAGAAAAAGGAGAAAATGATTGATAAGCATATAATCCTTTATAATCTTTCATAATATCTATTAATTTATCTTCTAAAAGTCCTACTTTATTATCAAATTTTAATTCTATTAGTAGTGGAACTCTACCATTTACTAGTTTTAGAACATCTTTTAAAAGAGGTATATAATTTTCAGTATTATTTAATTTTAAATTTTTTATTTCATTATAAGTAGTATCTTTTATTTTCTTATCTATACCAGTTAATCTTTTTAAATTATCATCATGAAAAACTACTACATTATTATCTTTTAATATATGTACATCAAATTCAATTATATAATTATTTTTAATAGCTTCCTTAAAAGCAGGAATACTATTTTCTGGAATAATTTTATTATGTAATCCCCGATGAGCAATTAAATTATTTTTTAAAAAGTTAACATCCATAATACCACCTATTTAAGTATAACACAAAATAAAAAGTTAATAAATTACTTTACTAACTTTTTAACCTTTTTAGTTGATTCATTATTTGATGAACTAAATACTCTTTCATCTAAAATATTTTCTTTAATTTTTTTAACTTTATTAAGTGGTGCTTTATTTAAAGAATCAGCAAGTCTTTGGTGTAAAATATGTTCTTCTTCTGTATACTTTGTTTTCTTTAGTATATCTTTTAAATTTATAATATCAAATTTAGAACTATCATCAGATCTATAAAAATATCCTAGATAACAATCTAATTCTTTTTTTCCACCTGCTTTAAAATATTCATTTATAAAATATCTTAAATCAGGATCAGTTAAATCGATTCCATACTTCATAGGAATATCTATAGCTCTTTTAAACTCTTTAGCAAATAATAAACCTCTTCTAGGTCCTATTCTATTACCACCTCTCTCAATGATACGATACATAACACAATTCAAAAATTCTTCTTTAGCAAATTCTTTGTTATTAAAATTCTTAATAGCATCATCAATCTCTTTATAGTCAAGATTACATCCATAATTCTTTAATAAATTAGAAACATCTGCAATATTTTTACCAACAAATTCCTCTCCATTTAATACATCATAATTTTTATCTCTAATTGTATCTAAATCATCAGCCATAATAACAGTACCTTTAGAGTCTAAATGAAAATGCGCACTACAATGTCTATCTTTTTTTCTTAAATAAATAATATCAGGATATCTACCATCTAATAAGAACCATTTTTCTTCCCAAGATAAACTTCTAAAGAAGGCATTATAATTATAAAACTCATTCCAATCAAAACAAGTAATATCGCTATCTTTACCAACTAAATCAATAACATATTGATTATATTTAAACATAACATCATTAGAACTCATTTTAGCACTTCTATTTGTATTTATCAATTTATTAATGTCTTCACCAGAATATCTAAGTTCAAACCATACAGCCATTTTTTCAATTGCATCACGCACTCTTCTAGGCTCAAAATATTCACCAATATTAGTATACTTATCTATAACCATATTAGTTTGATACCAATTTATAAATTTATCTATTTTAGAATCTAATAATATATTTTCTTTATTTTCATCATTATCCTTTTTTGTAATTTTATTAATAGTTTCTTTAATTCCCATAACAAAACCTCCCAAATTCATTATAACACTATATATATAATTTTTAAAGAAAAAAAGTAAAATTATCTTACTAATTTTTTTGAATCGTATTCATTAATAATATCATTTAATGAAATAGTTTTAATATATCTACTATCATATGATTTATCAAAATAGTTAATATAACATTCTAAATTAGGATCTCCTCCCATATTAATAAATTCATTAACTAGATTCATTAAATATGGATCTTCATAATCAATTGCATACTTCATAGGAATATTTTTATCTCTATCAAACTCTTTAGCAAACATAAGTCCTCTTCTAGGCCCTATTCTAGATCCACCTCGTTCAATAACACGATACATTACACAATCTAAAAATTTCTTATTTATATATTTCCATTTATCCTGACTCATTATAGTTTCAACTAATTGATTATTATCTGGAAGAGTTATTCCCTTATTTATCAGTAAATCCATTAAATCTTTAATATGAATGTTATTAATTTCAGATTCATTAAGTTTTAAATACTCTAAACCTTCAATTTTATTAACATGACCATCTTTATTTAAATAAATAGTCACACATCCACTATCTAACATTAAAAATATAGAATCAGGATACTCTATTGGTAATAAAAATTTTCTATATTTCCAAGGTAAAGTATTCATAAAGATATTTGTATTATAAAATTCATTCCATTTTAAATCATTAGCACTAGACTTATCTTTCATATATGGATTAAATCTAAACATCATATCATTTACATCAACTTCACTAACATCACAAAATGGATATTTTTCATTTACTAAAGAATCAAGATATCTTAATTCATACCATACAGCAACTGTTTCAATAGCATCTTTTAATTCACGAGTAGCTTGATATTCATAATTAGCATCTACTACATCCTTTACCATATTATCATAAAACCACTCTATAAACTTTTGTACTTTCTTATTTAAATGAATATATTCTACTTCCTTAGTATAATCTTTCTTTTTATTTTCTTTCTCATAATCATAATCTACATCAATCGATAATTTTCCTACATACTTTATTTCTTTCATAATTTCCCCCTATTTCTTAATTATCTCTTCTTAAAACTTAATTCTTTATATCTTAAAGGTTTATTTTGATAACCCAACCATTCTTTATTTTCATAATTTAATTGATTATCTTCACCTTTTAAAAATTTAACATAATTATCAATATTATAATTAACTTTATAAGAAAAATCATTAGTATCTTCATAATATAAACCATTTCTAAAACTAATAGTAAATGCATCTAAATACTTTTTAAAAACATCTTCCGTTAATTCTATATATCCATCTTGAATAATTTTTTTAGCAATGCTTTTTCCTTCATCACTCATAAGCATAAATACTCCAGCACTACATCCACCAGTACCCATAATACCTAACCTATTTAAATTACATCGATTAGCATAAAAAAATTGTGAATAAGTAGTATCTACCAAATAATATTTATTATTATATTTAATTACATTAGCAAAATGATATCCATTACCATCATATAGCATAGCATCTTTACAATATCCTGGATATATAGGTAAAATATATGATTCAATATTATTATCATCACAAATTTTTTTTATATATTGTGAACACATATGACAATCATTAGAAAGATTTATTATATTTAATAATTCTTCATCTATATCATTATTAGAACTAAATAAATATTTACTTTTTAAAAGAAGTCTTCTTGCTTTAAAAATAATATATTCCATAAAATTATCCTTATTTAAATCATTATATTTAACCTTTACATTCAATTTTCTTATATCTTGAACTTTTTTTTCAACAGATATTAAATGATTTTTTAAAAAATAATAATGTTCCAATATTTCACCATTTTCATAATATTCATCACTAATACTTTTTATAAACTTATAAAGTTCTTCCAAAACATTAACATAATTTTTACTATTTATTTCATTATAATATTTATCAATAACTTCAGCATCCAATTCATACTTATCCCATATATCCATTAAAATTTCCCCTTGTAGAAAAGTATTATAGTATATAATTTAGAAAATTGCAAATTAAAAAGGACATAAGTCCTATACAAACATATATTTATTATTTCTTCCAAAAGAATTCTCTTCTTCTACTTCATCATGATAAGCAATAACTACATATCCAAGTTCTAAACTTTTTTTTACATCAATTATTCTTTGATTAGAAGAACCTCTATATAAAAGACTAAAATTCTTTAATGAAAATATAAATGGTCCATCAATTAAAATATCTATTTCTTTTAGGAAATCCATAATACTAGTATCACTTTTTGACATTTCTAATAATTTTTCAAAAGTAAAACCAGTATAAGTCCATACATTCATTCCAAGAGAATGAATATACTTAGCTAAATAAGCACATTCTTTTGGTTGATAAAAGGGATCTCCTCCAGAAAAAGTAATACCATCTTGATTTTTTAAATCTTTAATTTGTTTCTTTATTTCTTCACAATCAATTAAAGCTCCGCCAAACATATCATGAGTTTCAGGATTATGACATTTAGGACAATTATGCTTACATCCTTGTGTCCATATAACTGTCCTAATACCATCACCATCTACTATACTATCAGGTTGAAGATAAGCAGCAAGTCTAATTTTCATTTTTGCATTCACATTCACATTCACAATCTTTAGTAATTTCTTTAATACCAGAATGTTTTACACGATCAGCTTCTTCTGCTCTTTTTCCATTATTGAATCTTTTTACATCTCCTGAAAGATATCCTGTTACCCTTCTAATTCTTTCAAATCCTACACCTTCGCCAACTAATTTTTCCATAATCTCATCCTTCCTTTTCTTAACAATTACATTCTAAACTTTTAATTTCTTCAAGTGGTACACTTTCAAATTCATGTCTTCCACATCCTGGGCATACATCCTTAATAACACCCACATATCCACAAACTGGATCTCTATCTACAGGATGGTTAATAGCCCCATAACCAATACCAGCCTCTTTCATAATTCTAATAACACTTTCAAAAGCATTAACATTTGTAACAGTATCACCATCAAGTTCAATATAAGAAATATGTCCTCCATTTGTTAAAGCATGATATGGAGCTTCTTTCTCTATTTTATCTTTAATACTAATATGATAACTTACTGGAATATGGAATGAGTTAGTATAATAATTCTTATCTGTAACTCCTTTAATTTTTCCATAAATAGCTTTATCAATATTAACAAATCTTCCACTAAGTCCTTCTGCTGGAGTAGCAATTAAAGTAAAGTTTAAATTATACTTTTCTGCAAACTCATTAGCTTTATTTCTCATAAATCCAATAATTTCAAGTCCTAACTTTTGAGCTTCTTCACTTTCACCATGATGTTTACCAATTAAAGCAGTTAAAGTCTCAGCTAAACCTATAAATCCAATAGTTAAACTTCCATGTTTTAATATCTTACGTAATCTATCAGTAGGTTTTAATTTATCTCCATCAGTCCATACTCCCTGACTTAGTAAGAATGGGAAATTATAAACCCTTTTATTACATTGAATTTCAAATCTTTCTAAAAGTTGATCGCGAACAAGTTCCATCATATTACCAAGTTCCGCGTAAAAACCTTTCATATCAGCTTTATCACGTTCTTTTAAACAAATACCATGTTTAATAGCAATTCTTGGTAAATTAATAGATGTAAATGATAAATTACCACGTCCACCAGTAGTTTCATTATTAGGATCAGTTACATCAGTCATAACTCTAGTACGACATCCCATATATCCAACTTCAGTCTTTGGTTCACCTTTCTTATAAAAAGGTATATTAAATGGTGCATCCAAGAAAGAGAAATTAGGAAATAATCTTTTCGCACTAGTCTTACATGCTAATCTAAATAAATCATAATTAGGATCTTCCTTATTATAATTAACTCCCTCTTTAACTTTAAAAATAGAAACAGGGAATATTGGAGTTTCACCCTTACCTAAGCCAGCTTCAGTAGCAAGTAAGAAGTTCTTAATAACCATTCTACCACATGCCGAAGTATCAGTACCAAAATTAATTGAAGAAAATGGTACTTGAGCACCTGCTCTAGAATGCATAGTATTTAAATTATGAATAAATGCTTCCATTGCTTGATAAGTAGTTCTATCAGTTTTTTGTAAAGCTTTTTCATAACTTTTTTCAAATAATCTTTTTATTTCTTTAGAATCTTTATAAACACTTTCAAATATATTTATATCAAACTCAATATTAGTTAATTTATCTATTTCTTTAACAGCTTTATCAAAATTAACAAAACTTAGTAAATCTTGATAATCTAAATAATCATATATATGTTGTTTAAATTGTTTCTTAAATGTTTTAAGAACACCTGGAGCCATATAATAATCAAAAGCTGGTATTGATTGTCCACCATGTTGATCATTTTGATTAGATTGAATAGCTATGGCAGCAAGCGCACTATAAGATAAAATATCATTAGGTGTTCTTAAATGTCCATGACCAGTTGAAAATCCTTTTTTAAATAATCTATCAAGTTCAATTTGCATACAAGTAGTAGTACCCATAGCAAGGAAATCCATGTCATGTATATGTATATCTCCACTATCATGAGCATCTGCAAATCTTTTCTTCATTAAATATGCTTTAGCAAATTCTTTTGATACTGTACTACCATATTGAAGCATAGTACCCATCGCACTATCACCATCAATATTAGCATTCTCTCTTTTAGTATCATCTTCATTAGCTGATTTAAGTCCCAAACCCTCTAAAGTTTTTAAAAACTTATGACGTTTCTTATCATCAAAGAACATCTCTCTTGATTTAGCTCTTCTCTCACGATATTCAGCAAAAGATTCACAAACTTTTTCGTATCCTTGTTTATTAAGTTCAAGTTCAATTAAATCTTGAATATCTTCAATTTTAATTTTTTCCTCTTTCTTATAATCCTTTTCTATTTTTTTCATAACCCCCATATATACTTTATTAACATCCTTTTCAGTATATACAGTTCCATCTTCCATTGGTTCATTTAAAACACTTATATTTTCAAAACCTTTTTTAATAGCAAGAGCAATCTTGTTACCATCAAAGTCTACTTTTTTACCATTACGTTTAACTACCATTAAATTAGTTAAAACTTCCATACTTACATCTCCTATCATTTGTGATTAAATTATATCTTTTATAGAAAAAAAAGTCAATATATTTTCATGACTTTTTTTAATTTTCACATTTCATAGATTATTAGTATTTGCATTTTTATAGTAATAACTAATTAGTGTCAAGTTTAAAAGAATTAAAAGAACATATAGAGATATAGTAACAATTTAGAAAAATACAAAATTTAATTATTTTATAATTTTTTTAATTTTCAAAAAAATAAATTAACATTTTTTTACATTTTTCAAAAAAATATTTCTTATTTTTTTGCCATTTGATCATTTTTAATTATCAAATTATTTATTTTCTTTAAAGCAATATTTCTAAAAAAATTACTATCTTTTTTATAAAAATCATTAAATCTAATATTATATAATAATATATCTAAATTTAATCTATCAGTTAAATATAATTTACCAAATAATGAATCTTCATTATTCATACGATAAATATATAATTTTCTTCTTTTATTAAATAATTCTTTTTTTAAAATTATTTGTTTATTATTAAGACCATTGCTATAATTTAAAACTCCTTCTAAAAAAGATAATTCAAAGGAAGATAAATTACTATAATCAACAGTATCTAAAAACATTTTGGAAGAAACAACAGCATAAACTATTCTATTATCAATATCATTAAATTTCTCATTATTAATAATTTCTGAAATAGTTTTAAAAGAACCATCACAATTTAAAAATACATTAAATAAAGAAGGAATAACTATATCATCATCTTCCTCTTTATTCCATTTAATCCTACCAATCCTTAAATTATATTTAAATTTAGACATAAATATATTAAATCTTGAAGTAGTATTATAAAGTAAATATTCCAAATTACGTATCTCTTCAATTAAATTAATTTCTTCAATAAAATTTTTATATTTTTTTGGAATTTTTCTTTTAAATATCCTCTAATTTTATTAACACTATAAATTTCCGCATCAATTTCAAAAAAATAACCATCATGACTAATATTATTATAATCAAAACTATTATATGAATTAATATCATCAATAAAATAGAAAAAACCTTCATAACTATTTTTAATAAAATTTTTTTGAACAGCATGCCTTATTTCATGAAAACATTCAAAAATTAAATCAAAAAAATCTCTATCATCTAAGTTTACATCATTACCAATTACAATAAAAATAGTATTACATTCTTCATCATAAAAACTATTATTATCACTTCTCTTAATATTAAATTTTTTTCTATACTTATCAAATTCATTCCCTGATAAAACCTTATAATTAACATCAATATTATTTTCTTTAATTTCTTGATTTAATATATTGGTCGCTACTTGCTTTAAATAATCTATCTTCATACCCACTTCTCCTCATATAATAATCAATTATATATTTTTTTGTTCTCCTTATTTCTGACAATTTTTACAATAATATGTTCCCCTACCATTTACCTTAATCTTATCTATAATAGTACCACAATTAATACATTTATCACCTTCATGATTATGAACTAACAAATTATTTTGAAATTTTCCATGTACTCCTTCACTAGATTCATATGACTTAATAGTAGTACCACCAAGTTCTATAGCTTTACTAAGTACTTCTTTTGTATATTTAATTATATTATTAAGTTCCATATCATTAAGATCACTACATTTTTTAAGGGGATTAATTTTACTTAAAAATAGTATTTCATCAGCATATATATTGCCAATACCAGTAATAATAGATTGATCAAGTAAAACAGATTTAATAGGTAACCTCTTATTTTTATATTTATCTTTTAAATATTCAATATTTAAATTATCATCCCATGGCTCTAATCCTAGTTCACACAAAGGTTCTACATTATATACTTTAGCCTTTTCTATTAAATGAAATTTACCAAATTTACGAGTATCATTATATCTTAAATCAGTACCATCATCAAAATTAAAAATCACATGTTCGTGCTTACTTATTTTATCATCCTTTTTTCTTAAATGATATTTTCCTTCCATACGCAAATGATTTAGTAAATAGTAATCATTTAATTCAAACATTAACCACTTACCTCTTCTTTTAATATCAATAATAGTTTGATTAACAATATTTTTTTTAAATTCATCAATACCAGGATAATCTATTAAATTCCATAGTACCTCAACATTCTTAATTTTTTTATTTAATACTTGTAATTTTAAAGTATTCTTAACAGTTTCAACTTCTGGTAATTCTGGCATATTCTAACTCCTTAAATTTTTACTAATCATTTCTATATTTTCAGTTAATTGTTCAATACGTGCAATAATTCTCCCTGCCTTAACTTCATCAACACCACTTTTACTAATAGAAAGCAATTGCTTAAGTTCATCAATTGTTAAATTAGATGTAAAAAATGTCGTTAACTTATTATCCATGCGATACTGAAGTAGTGGACATAAAATTTCATCTCTATTCCATTCAGTAACCTTCTCCGCACCTATATCATCAATTAATAAAACATTAACATTTTTAACATAATCAAACTTCTCATTAAAATCATCATAAAAAGCTTGTCTTAAAAATTCTGGCCAAAATAAAACTGCACTTTTAACTCCATCCTTAGCTAATTCATTTAATATAGCTGATACTAAATATGTTTTACCACATCCAAAATTTCCATGTAAAAATAAACCTTTTTGATGTGGATTATCCTTATAGTTATCTAAAAAATCTAATAACCAATTAATAACCTTAAATCTTTTTTTATCAGTTTTATATATATCATTAATAGAAGCATTCTTAAGTTCACTAGGCATATTAAAATACTTTATATTATTTAAATACTTACTCTTATTTACCATCTCATTTTTATATTTACAAGGTTTATATTCAAAAATCAAATTATCACCACTAATTCGAGGTAAATAAGCAAAACCTTCCATTTTATTTTTGCAATTAACAATACCTCGACATTTGCTACAATTATTATACTCTTTAGCTGATTCTTCTAATAGCGAAGTATACTGCATAAGTATCTTATCATCTAATTTTAACTTAGAAACAAAATCTTTAAAGTTTTTATCTTTTAAACTATCTTTATATTCTTTATTTAAATCTGTCTTATGATTAACAGTATCTAAACTATTTATTATACTTTGCATATATACCTACTTTCTATTTAATCTAGCTTCTAGTGCTTTTATATCATCATCTGTAGCCATTTCTTCTTCAATAGCTTGATCTAACCATTTAGGAGTTACTTTCTTAGTTTCTTTAATCTCCTTCTTAACAGGCTTACGTTTCTTGTATTCAGTTTCTGCAAGCTTCATCGCATCTTCTACTGTTTCAATATTACTCTTACTCCATTGTGAAGCTATAGTATCAATATAAGCTTTAGTTAATTTATTATTATTGATCTTTAAAACATAATCTACTAAAACATTAACTACCCCTGGTTTTAAATTAAGATCAACAAGTAAATAAGCTAAAATACTTAAATCATTACGAGTAGGATTACCTACTTTATATTTACTTCTTATAAAATCATAAGGACTAGTAGTTTCAAACATATAAATCATCTTTGATCTATTAGAATTATCTAAAGTATTCTTTCTTAAATATTCTGGTTGATTTTTATAAATTAGACTAGGAAGTTTACCCATATTTTCAAAACTATAATATTTATTCGCATTTTCTAGTAATAATTTCTTATCAATTCGATGATTTTCATTAATAGAATTTCTAATTAATTCAACCATGTTATCATTATCATAATTATATATATATGAAACTTTATAAATTAACTCCTTAACTTCCTTAGTAATACTTTTAGAACTTAATATATCTTCTGGTATTAAACTTAATATTACATTAATATCAATATCAGTTAATATTTCTAAATTACCATACCTAGATTTCTTTAAATCATGAATAATATTACTATTTATAGGAGTACTACTCCATGCAAAAACATCACTAAACTTAGAAGTTATATCTTCATATTCTCTTAAATTAAACTTAGGTAAAGAAAAATAACTTATCATTTTTTCATATTCTACTTTACCAATATTATTATATAAAGCAGTACTTAATAGTGGATTATTAATAAAAGCAGAAGCCGATAAAGGAGAATATAATTCATAAACATAGCTATTAATAGTACCAGGCTTTACATAAGTCTTAAGTAAAGATAAAGCTTCTAACTTAACCCTAGCATCATCAAATTCATTAACACTAATCATCATATTATTTAAAATATGATTATGAGACCATTCACTTGAAGTAAGTTCATATTTATCTAAATAAGACCATAAAGTAAAATACAAACTAATAGCAGTATTACCAACTAATGGTTGATACAATAAATTTAAAATTTTACGGTCAGAATTATGTAGTACTGTTTTATTTACTACAATAAAATTATCAGCTGGTAATATTGTATGCATTTACTTCCTCCTACAAATATCTTTTAATTTACAATTAGTACAATCTGGATTGATAGCTTTACAATGGTATCTACCAAATAGTACTAATTGATGATGTAAACTAACTAACTTATCTTTAGGAAACATCTTCATAAGTTTCTTTTCAATAATTAAAACATCATCACTATCTTTAGCAAGACCAAGTCTTACACTTACTCTTTTAACATGCGTATCAACAGCTATTAAAGGTTCATTAAATAAATTAGCTAAAACAACATTAGTAGTTTTTCTTCCTACTCCAGGTAAACTTTCTAAATATTCTCGATTATTAGGTACAACACCATCACAATCATTAATTAATCTACTAGCAATCATTTTAATATTTTCTGCCTTTTTATTAAATGTACCAATTGGTTTAATTATAGATTTAATATCCTCAATATCAGCATTTTTTATTTCTTTTAAACTAGGATATTTATCAAATAAAATACTAGTTACCATATTAACTCTTTTATCAGTTGTTTGAGCACTTAACATAACAGCTATTAATAATTCATAATCTAAATTATAATTTAATTCACAACGAGGATTAGGAAAAAGATAATCTAAATAATCAATTATTGTCTGAATCATTTAACCAATCATAATCAAATAATTCTTGATTTTTACCCTTTTTATTATTTTTAAATTCTTTCTTATTTTTTTCAACATCCTCTTTAGTTTTAATACCTTTTTTATTCCATTCATTGATAATTCTATCAATATATCTAAAATTACTAACACCATTATATATAGCTTCTTTTAAAGCCAAAATAATTACTTCTTCACTACAAGTAGTAAGCCATCCGTTAATAATTTCATATTCCATAGGAGATAGTGTTCTACCTAATTCAGTTTCAAATGTATCAAATAATGTTTTAGGTTTTTCTACTTCTTTATCATCTTTTATAATTAAAAAAGCAAGTTTTTCATACAAAGAATCTAAATTAATAACCTCTGTTCTAATATTATTAATTTTAGCTAGTTCTACTTTAACAATACCTTTTTCCGTTAAGCTATTAATTAACTCTAATACTTCTGGAAAAGCAATATCTAAATCACTACCAATCTGTTTAGGATTATATATATTTTCATTAATTAAATAAATTAATACAATAAATTCTAAATCTGTAATATTTAACTTTTTATAATTAAATAATAATGTTTTAGATATTTGAATATTAGTAGACTTAAGTAGTTCAATAACCTTATCCATAACTATCACCCTTCTCATAAAATATTATACAATAAATTATTATTACATACAAGAAAAAGAAGATTATTTTTCTTCTTTGTTAATTGAAAATGTAAATTGCGGTTAATAATATAAAACTGAAAGTAAGTCTTTCATCAGTTTTAGTCAAGGGCTAGACTTTAGTCTAGTTAATCT
>CACYFN010000007.1 GCA_902773675.1 uncultured Erysipelotrichaceae bacterium
ATAGAACCAACAGATAATCCAGGAGATATACAACAACCACAGCAATATAAAAAAACAAACTATAATTATATAGGTATACTAGAAATACCTAAAATAAATCTAAAGCAAGGATTTCTAGATATAAATTCAAAATACAATAACGTCGACTACAATATAACAGTAGTCCAAACATCAACATATCCTGATGTTGATAAAGGAAATCTAATATTAGCTTCACATTCTGGTACTTCATACATAAGCTATTTTAAAAATTTATATAAATTAGAAATAGGAGATTATGCATATATTTATTATAATGGAATAAAATATCAGTATCAAATAGTAAATATTTATAACGTTGAAAAAACAGGAAAAGTAGCTATATATAGAAATAATAGTGCAACAGTTCTAACACTAATAACCTGTACAAAAGATAGTGAAACAGAACAAACAGTATATATATTAGAATTAAAAAACAAAGAAGAATATTAAAGAGAGAAAGGGTAATAAAATATGGATAATTTTTCATTATTAGATAAGATTAAAATACTATTTAATACCATAATATCAAGCCCTTTCTTTTCATTATCCGCTTTAATAGGTATAATATTAGCTATTTTAATGATTATAGATATAATAAAACATAAAAAAGTAAGAAAAAGATATTATATAGCAGGTTGATTTTTTATATTTTTATTTATAGTAGTTAAATATAGTAAAGTAATACCTACATTAGTTGATAATTTAATTAATCAAGTATTTATGACACTATACTTTCCAAATATAGGTGTATATATGTTCTTACTAATTATTATTAATCTAAGTTTTATTTATTGCTTAATAAAAAATATCCATAAATCATATAAAATTCTATCAGGCATAATATCTATAATAATGGATTTACTATTTATATTAATAATTAATATTTTATTAGAAAATAAAATAGATATTACATCTGTAATTACGTTATACACAAATTCTAATCTATTAGTATTACTAGAATTATCAACCGCACTATTTGTATCATGGATATTATTAATTATATTTATACCAGCATATCATAGTACAAATCAATAAAAAAAGAAATATGATAAGAATAGAGTATTTACCTCTATTCTTTTTTGTATTATAATAAATATGTGATCTATATGAATGAAGAAGAATTTTATAAAAAACATGGTAATCTATATTTAACAGATAAACAAATCAAAATACTTGACAAATATAATATAGATTATAAAAAATACAATAATTTAAATGAATTAATCTATCATATTGAATATTATCTTAATAATGATTACTTAGATGATTTGGAAACGGTATCAGAAGAATTATCTGAATATTATTACTATAATTGTACAAATAAATAAGAAAAAAAAGGAAATTGAAAAGTTTTGTCGTATTATTAATTTGAGGAGGTATATATGCAGAATCAAATTAATAATTTTTATTTGGAATTTAATGAATACATAGATTATAATAAAAAACAATATTTAAAAGAAAAATATCAGTATCTATATAAAATAAATAAGAAAATAATATTTAAAAATAGAAATCAGAGAAAATTTATAAGAAACTATAAACATTTAGATGGATATATAGATAAATATAATAAAAAATATATAGCTAATAATCTAAAATTAGAAATATTCGATAATATAAATGGAATATCCATAGATAATAATCAAAGAAAAGCAGTTCTAACTGATGAAATTAACAATCTAATAATAGCAGGAGCAGGAAGTGGTAAAACCTTAACAATAGTCGCTAAAATTAAATATTTAACTGATATAAAAAAAATAGACAATAAACAAATCCTCTGTATATCCTTTACTAATGAATCTTGTAAAAGTTTAAAAAACAAAGTAACAAATATAGAAGTATTAACCTTTCATAAATTAGCTCTAAAAATATTAAATAATAAAAAATATAATATATCTAATATATCATTAGAATATATTATAGAAGAATATTTTAATTCAATAATTTATAATAATGAATCAATGATATTAAAAGTATTAAAAATCTATAACTATGAATTAAATATAAAAAACTATAGAATATTTCTTAATAGTAATCATTTTAAACAATTAAAAAATATCATTATAACATTTATAAGTATATTTAAAACTAATAATTATAGTTTAAATAAAATACTAGAAATAAAGAAAAACAATAATAAAGAATTACTAAGTATAATAATAGATATATATTTTTTATATGAACAAGAATTAGAATCCATAAATTCAATAGATTTTAATGATATGCTTAATAAAGCGACAAAAGAAATAATTAAAAATAAAATAAAACTACCATATAGATACATAATTATAGATGAATTTCAAGACACATCATATCAAAGATATAAACTTATAAAATCAATAATAGAAAATAATAAAGCAAAATTAATAGTAGTAGGAGATGATTGGCAATCAATATATAGTTTTACAGGTTGTAATCTAGAATTATTTATAAACTTTGAAAAGTATTTTGGATATACAAAAAAAATATTTCTTAATAATACATATCGTAATTCCCAAGAACTAATTGATATAGCATCTAAATTTATCCTCAAAAATAAAAAACAACTAAAAAAGAAGTTAAAATCTAATAAGCATATAAAAAAAATAATTAAAATAGTTTATGAAGAAGAAAATATATTAGAAAATTTAATAGTATATATAAGTAAACAAGGAATAAAAAATATATTAATATTAGGAAGAAATAACAATGATATAAACAAATATCTTAATAAAAACTTTACAATAAAAAACAATATAATAACTTATAAACATAATAACAAAATATCAATAAAATATTTAACAGTTCATAAATCAAAAGGATTAGAAGAAGATTGTGTAATAATAATAAATCTTATAGATAATATACTAGGTTTCCCCAACAAAATAAAAAATAATCAAATAATAGAATTATTAAATGATTATAAAATAGATAACCTTGAAGAAGAAAGAAGACTATTTTATGTAGCACTTACACGTACTAAATCATATATATATCTAGTAATACCAAAAAATAACATATCCAAATTTGTATTAGAATTAATGAAAGATAATAAAAAAAATATTGAAATTATATACTAATAATATATAAAAAACTAATTTGACAAATAAAATTAGACATGCTATCATGTAATTGCGCAAGCAAATTTTGAGGTGAAAAAATGAAAATTAAACATAAAATTGGTTTTGTTGCACTTATTACACTTTTAGATGTGATAGTAATTGTATTTGTGGTTATGAATAATAACAAAACAAGTATAAATAATGATATAAATAATAAAACTGCTGCTAATATTGTAGAAGTAGAAGAATCACAACCAGAAAACACAGAAACTGAAGCACCAATAGAAGAACAACCAATAGAAGAACAGCCAATAGAAGAACAACCAATAGAAGAACAGCCAATAGAAGAAACAACTGAAATAGTAGAAAATAATATATCATATGACGAAATGTCCATAGAAGAAAAAGAAAATGCTCTTAATAATGGTACACTTGCTTTAGCTTATTCTGAATTATATACAAATTCAAGTGATCGTTTAACAAAAAGTAGAGGTGCCCAATATTACAATGGACACAGAGAAACATACTATGACGAAAAGGTATTACCTGGTCAAGGATTAGCTATTCCTGGTAGACACGTTGCAGAAGATGGTACAATACGTGATGAAGAAGGTTATATCTGCGTTGCAGCAAACTATGAGTATATGCCAAAAGGAAGTATTTTAATTACATCATTAGGGCCAGCCAAAGTATATGATACTGGTTGTGCATATGGAACAATTGATATATATGTAAACTGGTAAAAAAGGTTAAATCCCAGCTTTAAGGAGTGAAAAAATTTATTCACTTCTTTTTTTGATTTATAAGTAAAAATTAATATAAATAAAAAAATTTCTGTAAAAACCTAAAAAAATCAAAAAGGGTATTTATAAATTTTAAAAAATATTATATAACTAAAGTGTCAAATCTTAATTGAAATGAATGATTAATAATGGAATTGACAATTTTAGAAATAAGCTCGGTTAATATGGTGTGGCTTATTTCTTTTATTTTACCTTGAAATGATCTAACATCTAATGAGCCTAAATCTAACAATTGTCTAATAGCATGTGCAAATTGTATAAATAAATAATGAGCTTTAATGGCATTATAATTAAGACTACACATATGAGTGATATCAAAAATATTGTTTTTTTGAATATTAAATTTGTTTGTTAATGAATTCATAGTAGTAATACCACATAGCCAAGCAAATAATCTAGTTACACAAATTGTTTTCATAGAATAAGTAATTTTACCTTTTTGCCTTACATATTTTAAATTATCAAACATGTTGAATAAGTTAGGAAGATATTTATCAATAATATTATATAAATTACAAAATAAAGGCTTATCTTTTCTTAATTCTCTTTTTTGTTTTCTATTCATTTTCATAATTACTAACTCCTATTGTAGTAATTATATCATTAAAATGATTGTGAAGAAAATTCACTCCTTAGAGCTGGCTAAAGCCTTTTTTCATTGCCTTAAAAACCCAAATATGATAAAATTATTACAAGGTGAAAGTATGAGTAGTAAAAGTATGAGTAGTAAAAGATTAACAAATATAGACTTATTAAAAATAATTAGTATATTTGCAGTTATTGTAATACATATTTCAAGTTTTGATTTATATGGTTATAATCAAACTAATATACCCCAAAATACCTTTTACATTTATAATATTTTTAATATGATATCACGATTTAGTGTACCATGTTTTATTATGATATCTGGTATGTTTCTGTTAGATAAAGATATCACAATAAAACAAATATTCAAAAAATATATTTTAAAAATATTTTTAGCATATATTATTTTTGGAACAATATATGCAATATTTGACTTTTTAAACTATAATTATAACTTTTTGACACGATTATTAAGTGGATCATCTCATTTATGGTATTTGTTAATGCTTATAGGATTATATTTAGTAACACCATTTTTAAGAGAAATAATAAAAAATAAAAAATTGACTCAATATTTTATATTATTAAATTTTATATTTACTATATTAATACCATTTGTAACATATTTTATAAAAATACCGGGATTTAGTTTTGGATTAAAACATATGAATATTAATTTACCACTTGGGTACACAGGATATTATGTTTTAGGATATTATCTATCAAAACACGATGTAAACAAAACAGTGGTATATTGCTTAGGAATAATAGGTTTATTAGTAAACATAATTTTATTTAATCAAATAGAATATAGCAACAAATTATATGATATTATTTTTTTATTACCAACAACATATTTTCAAAGTATTTTAGTATTCTTAATATTTAAAGATCTAAAATTAAAAAAAAATTATTTCATAGAATTTATTGCAAGCAATACATTACCAATTTATATAGTGCACATGATAATATTAAAATTATTACTAAATATAAATTTAAACCTTTTATATAATATTCCATTTATAACAATTCCATTTGTATCATTATTTGTATTCTTAATATCATTATTAATATCAATAATATTAAAATCAATACCTTTATTAAAAAGAATACTATAATTAATTCTAAAATAAAAATTGTTCCATATAATTATCTAGGAGGCCTATAATGCAAGGACTAACAGATAAAGAAGTAATAATCAGTAGAAATACTTATGGAACGAATAAACTAACTAAAGCAAAAAAAGAAAGTTTTATAAAAAAACTGTTAACTACACTAGGAGACCCAATAATAAAAATATTATTAATTGCCTTAGCTGTAAAAACAGTTTTTCTTTTTAAAAATTTTGACTGGTTTGAAACAATAGGAATTGTAATTGCTATAGCTTTAGCATCCCTTATATCAACAATATCAGAAATAGGTAGTGAAAAAGCCTTTGAGAAATTACAAGAAGAAGTATCTAAAATAAAATGCAGAGTCAAAAGAAATAACAAAAAAATTGAAATACCTATTGAAGAAGTAGTAGTAGGAGATATAGTCTATTTAGAAGGTGGAGATAAAATACCTGCTGATGGAATTATTATAAGAGGTAAAATCAGTGTCGATGAATCAAGTATCAATGGAGAAACAAAAGAATCTCATAAAGAAGCAGCCTTAAATATAAATAAACCCTTAGAAAAAAATATTGTATATCGTGGAACTGTAGTATATTCTAACGAGGCAACTATGCAAGTTACAAAAGTAGGAGATGATACTTTCTATGGTAAATTAGCCCTTGAATTACAAGAAAAACAACCAGAAACGCCATTAAAAAAAAGACTAAGAGAATTAGCCAAATTTATCAGTAAAATAGGTTATATCGGTGCATTTTTAGTCTTTTTTTCATACCTATTTTCAGTAATAGTTATAAATAATAACTTTAATATAGATAAAATAGTAGAAACAATAACTAACTTTCCAGTAATAACAGGACACCTTTTATATGGACTTACACTATGTGTAACAATTATTATAGTAGCTGTACCAGAAGGCCTACCCATGATGATAACCTTAGTATTATCATCAAATATGAAAAGAATGCTTAAAAATAATGTCTTAGTAAGAAAATTAATAGGTATAGAAACATCAGGTAACATTAATATACTATTTACAGATAAAACTGGAACTCTAACTAAAGGAAAATTAGAAGTAATAAATATGATTAGTGGTGATTTAAAAAAATATCAAAATGAAAAAGAATTAAAAAATTATCCTAAATATTATGATATATTAAAAATCAGTTGCACACTTAATAATGCTAGTAACTACGTAGATAATAAAATAATAGGTGGAAATATTACAGATAGAGCCATTTTAAAATTCTTTAAACCAGATATATTAAAATATAAAATAATTAGTAATACCCCCTTTGATAGTAAAAATAAATATTCAATAACTACAATTGATTATAAAGGAAAATTAAATCTAATTAAAGGAGCACCAGAAGTATTATTAAATCATTGTAATACATATATAAATCACCAAGGAACAAAATCCATATTAAATAAAAATAGTATAAAAAAAATAATAGAAGAAAATACTAAAAAAGGAATTCGTATTATATTAACCGCAATAAGTTATAATAATATACCAAATGATTTTAAAGATTTACAACTCGTATCACTTATTTTAATAAAAGATGAAATAAGAAAAGAAGCAATTGAAGGAGTAAAACTAGTTCAAGATGCTAATATCAAAACTATTATGATTACAGGAGATAATAAAGAAACTTCCATAAGTATTGGAAAAGAAGTAGGAATTTACAAAGATAGTGATATTGTTTTAACTAGTAAGGAATTAAATAATTTAAAAGATGAAGAACTAAAAAAAATAATTCCAAATCTATCAATAGTAGCTAGATCACTCCCATCAGATAAAAGTAGATTAGTTCGTATTAGTCAAGAAATGAATTTAATAGTAGGAATGACTGGAGATGGAGTTAATGATGCTCCTGCATTAAAAAAAGCCGATGTCGGATTTTCCATGGGTAGCGGAACCGAAGTAGCCAAAGAAGCCAGTGATATAGTTATAATGGATGATAATTTTATGTCTATATCAAAAGCAATACTATTTGGAAGAACCATCTTTAAAAGTATCAGAAAATTTATTATCTTACAATTAACTATTAATTTATGTGCATTATCACTTTCTATTATTGGACCATTTATTAAAATAGAAATGCCAATAACAGTAATACAGATGTTATGGATTAATATGGTAATGGATACCTTAGCTGGATTAGCATTTTCCTTTGAACCACCATTATTAGAATATATGAAAGAATTACCCAAAGATAAAAATGAACTAATCATTAATAAATATATGATAAATGAAATACTAATAACAGGATTATATTCATCATTATTATGCATATTATTTCTTAAATTACCAATCATAAATAATCTTTTTAGGCCAAGTAATACTAATAAATATTTATATACAGCTTTTTTTGGATTATTTATTTTTATAGATATATTTAACAGTTTTAATGCAAGAACCCATCGAATTAATATATTAGCTAATATCCTAAAAAATAAAGTTTTTATCCTCATAATAGTATTTATAGCCATAATCCAAATAATACTTATTTATTTTGGTGGTAGTCTCTTCAGAACATCTGGCTTAACTCTCAAAGAATTTGAAATAATGATTATTTTATCATCAACAGTAATACCAATAGATTGGATAAGAAAAATATATCTAAGAAAAAAAGGCATCAAATTAGGAGTATAATATATATTTTTTTCTCCATAATACTATTAGGAGGAACAAAATGAAAAAAATTATAATTTTATTAATTGCTATTATATCCATAACAGGATGTACACTAAGTGATATAGATAATACACCTACCAAGCAAGTAGAAGCATTCTTTAATAACTATCAAACATTAGATAAAAAAGTACTAGATGATTTAGACCTAGTAATCAATAAAAAAACAAATTACAATGAACAACAAAAAGAAGAATACAGAAAAATATTAAAAAAGCATTATCAAAATTTAACATATGAAATAAAAGATGAAACAGTAAACGGAGATAGAGCAAATGTCGAAGTAGAAATTGAAGTAACAGACTTTTATAAAACATTAAAAGAAGCAAAAGATTATTTAGAAAACCATCAAGAAGATTTTATTGATGAAACAGGAAATTATAGCGAGTCTAAATATATTGATTACCAATTAGATAAGTTAAATGATACTAAAGACACTGTCAAGTATACTCTGAATTTAACACTTAACAAAGTTGACAATAATTGGCAATTAGAACAAATTGATGAAATAGAAGAAAAAAAGATACTTGGTATTTATGAATACTAAGTATTTTTTTGTTTGAACAAAAGTAATAATATATGCTATAATATATATCCCAAGGAGGAACAATATGTCAAAGAAACCAAATCTATATAAACTTGAAGTAAATAAAGTTTTAGCAAATTGTCCACAAGAATATATTAGTTATCAAGTATTATGTCAAAATAAGAAAGAAAACTTTGAACCAGTATTCTATTACTTAATAGAATTATTAGATGGATTAGAAAAACACAAAAAAAATTATAATTACAAACTTTTAAATGGATTAATTAGTTTTATAAAATGTTTTAATGAAAATAAAGTAGATATTGTATTTGAATTAAAAGAAAGAATAAAACTAGTCAAAGAAGATTATTTCAAAATAATTGAAAAAAACAATCAAGAACCAGATTGGGATATAATAGAAACAATTGAGGAACTATTAATAGAAATTAACAAAAATAATTTTGATAATGAAATAACTGATACCCAAACCAAAAAAGAGGAATCTAATAATCACGAAATTGAATTATTAAATAAAAAAATAGAAGAATTAAACAAAAGAATAGAAATGTACAAAAGTAAAAATGAAAAAACTGAAAACAAAAAGAAAACATTATATGAAGAAATAAGAAAACAAAAAGAAACAATTAATGAATTATCTAACGAAAAAAATACTTTAGAACAAATAATAGAAAATTGTAAAGAACAATTAACAAACGAGCAGAATAATAATCAAAACTTACAGAACGAAATAGAACATTTAGAGGAATTAAATACAAAATTAACTAATTATCTAAAATCAGCTGAACAAAAAATAAAACAATTAGAAGAAGAATTGAATAAGATAAGTAAAGAAGATCAAAAGAAACAAAAACAAGAACAACATAAAAAAGCATTAGATGATAAAATAATTTCATTATGTATTGATGACATTTTTTCACTAAATAAGCTTGAAATAGTATTAAATAATAATGGATTTAATTGTACAGAAAAAGAAATATTAGATTCCTTTAAAAGAATAAGTCAAAGAATTAATTTAATAAATCATCGAAAAAAATCATATCCACAGACATATCAAGCAGCCAAACCCTTATATGATACTAATTGTAATTTTAGAATTAATAATTATAATGATACCCTAGATTTACTAATTACTTCCGACTGGCACATTACAAGTTTAGTTCCTATTGATAAAACACTACCAAAAATTGAAAAAATTTATGATTATTGTACTTTAAATAATATAGAACTAATCATAAATTTAGGAGATTTTTTAGATATTGAACAACAAAATCGTAGAGATAAATATTATACAACGATGAAGTTACTAGAAGATATAATAGAACAATTCCCAAAAAATAACACAATAAATCATGCTATTTTAGGAGGTAACCACGATAAAAGAATGTTTGAAGTAGGAGTAGATCCTTTAAATTATCTAACAAACAATCGTAAAGACTATATCAATTTAGGTTATGATGATGCTAAAATAATATTTTCTAAAAATACAGAAAATCAAATAATAGGACTTCATCATCCAGATGCATATAGAATAAATGTCAATGATATCAAAGAATTACAAATATATATACTAAATTATTTAACTACATTTAATGATATAAATGAATTGGGAGATAATCAAACATATCTAAATCTATTTGGCCATTTTCATATATCCCGATTAGATTTAGAAAATAATTATGCTATTGTACCAGCACTTATGAGAACAAATATTTATAATCATGGAGGATTATGGCATGTAAAACTATATTTTGATTCGTTTGGTAACATAGATTACCTTACCATTAAATCATTAATTTCAGATAAACAATTATTACCAGTAAATGAAATAGTTTATAAAAAAACAAAATAAACTATTTTTTAATTTAATTATTAATAATATTATGATAAAATATCTATATAGAGGGTGATTTCATGAATAAAAAAAGAATAAGTATAATAATAACCATATTAGCTGTAATAGCCATTGTTGTAATATTACTACCAGAAAATAATAAAAATAATACTAGTAGTAATTACACAATTAATTTAACAGATTTAACATATAAAAGTGATAATAAAAATATTAAATTAAAAATATATACACAAGAAGAATATAATAGTTTTCTAAAAGACTATAAATCACATAAATTACCAGATATATACATAACAGAATTCTTATTTGATGGTGTATCAATGTATAAAACATATGATTTAGATGATTTTAAAGAAAGTGGAAATGATATCGAAGTAGAAACACTTAAAATTACCAATTTAAATATAAATACAACAGGCAAAATAGAATTAACGGGTAATTTACAAAATGGAATGATATCAGTAAATACCAATAACAAAAAAGATAAAATAAACATTATTCTAAATGGAATAAAAATTGATACCAATTCCAAAAAAGTTCCAGCACTACTTGTATATAATAAAGATATAACTAATACCGATTGTAAAGTAACAATTGAAACCAAAGAAAATACAAAAAACTATCTAGAAGGTGGTAAACTTAAAAAAATTAGTTTAATAGGTAGTGATGAATTAGAAAGTTACAAGAATTATTATACAGATGACTATACAAAATATTTAAATTATTATGGAGTATATAATAAATCAGAAATAGATAATATCTTATTTGCCAAAATACAAGCAGATAATGAAGATTTAAAAGATGGAGATCCATATTATTTCTATAAAGGAGCAGGAGCAATAAGTTCTGATATAGACCTATATTTTAAAGGTAATGGATATTTAGAAGTAACAAGCAAAAATAAAGAAGGAATAGAAACAAAAGGTAATTTAACATTTGAAGGAAGTAAAGGAGACTACGTAATAAATGCTAAAGATGATTGCCTAAATACAACAACCAAATCCCAAAATAATAGTGCTAGAAATACCTTAACAATAGATGTAAATTCACTAACTGCAATAGTTGATGCTAGTGATGATACAGAAGAAGGAGACGGAATAGATTCCAATGGTAAATTGATTATTAATAATGGAACAATTATATCACTTGCCCATCCAGGACAAGATGCTGGCTTAGATTCTGAAGATGGAATATATATTAATGGTGGAACAGTATTAGCAACCGGAAATATGTATGATCAAATATCAAATGAATCAAAACAAAACTTCCTAGTATTATCATTTAAAGAACAAATAGATTCCCTATTAACCATTTTAGATAGTAATTTCCAACCATTTCTAGCGTATCTTACTGATAGAACATATACAAACTTAGTATATAGTTCAAGTAATTTAGTAAACGGTACATATTACTTATACAAAGGTGGTAAAATAGAAGGAACTGAACAAAACGGAATATATTCTAATATTACAAGTTATACAAAAGGAACCCAACTTGGATATTCCATCACAGGAGAATTAAAAGAAAATAGAAATGATATTCCAAGAGATATGAATAATGAAATGCCACCTAATAATGAAATGCCATTTGATAAAGAAAGACCAAATGATATTAAAGAACCAGATAATAATATGTTACCACCAGAAATAGATAATAATGAAAATACAGATAATTTAGAATTTATAATAAATTCCAATTCAAGTATTTTTAGCGGTATAGGTAAGTAAAGAAAAATAGATAGACCAAAAAGTCTATCTATTTTATTGATAAAAATAAAAAAACATTGAACTAAATTCAATGTAATACACATATTGGTGGAGGATAAGGGACTCGAACCCTTGACCCCCTGCGTGCAAGGCAGGTGCTCTGAGCCAACTGAGCTAATCCCCCAACAGCAATAAAAGTATAACATTTATAACCATTATTGTCAATAACTTTTAACTTGTTTTTAATTAAAAATTAAAAAAACATCATTTTTTACTAAATTTATAATATATATAGTATATAAAATATATTGAATTTGCCCAAAATATATGCTATAATTAATTTGTTGTCGACTTTAGGGGTATAGTTCAATGGTAGAATAACGGTCTCCAAAACCGCTGATGTGGGTTCAACTCCTGCTACCCCTGCCATTTAGAAATCTACTCCAACTTTTGGAGTTTTTATAATATAGGGATTTTTTATTATGAATAATTTTAATGTTGAATTTCCATATCCAATTGGATCATATTTAACTAAAGAAGTAGATGGAATAACACACATTGATCAAGTAGAAGAATACACTTTTGATAAAAATGGATTTCACACTTATTTGATATTAGATGTATTCACAAATCCAAGATTGAGTAAAAAAATTGATTATACTGATTTAGTTAATAATTGGAAACCATATGAGCAACAAACAAAAGAAGGTTACTTCAAAATAAAAAAATAGTAGTTGTAAATATGTTTATAAAATCATTCCATTTACAATATTAAAACACTAACTTAATTTGTTAGTGTTTTCTTTATTATTTTTTAGCAGTTATTCCATAGTATCTTCTTAAAAGCTTTATTTTTCCATCATAAGTATTTTCTTCAATATATTTATCAATTATTTTTTTGTCTATCTCTCTTTTAAAGAAAATGCCAGTTTCTTCACTAAAATCATCTAATATTGGAACGCTTTTTAAAAATTCCATAAATAAATACTTGCTTTTAAAGAATTCTCTTACATAAATTGGAACTAATTCAACATCTTTAAAATTTGCATTTAATACATTTTCATAATCAATGATACTTATTGGCTTTTTATCATTAAATGCTTGTCCTCTTCCAAACATAAGCTTCAAACTATGACAATCAAACATGTCTACACCATGTATTAAAAGAATTCCTCCTTTTTTTAAACACTTGTATATTTGAGATGGATCAGAAACAGTATTTCTTGCTACTACAATATCAAAATAATCAAGAGGTACATCCATTTTTAAATTATCCATCAATCTGAATTCTATATTTTTTCTTCCACTTATCTTCAAATTTTGATTAGCAGTTTTTATCATTTCAACCGATAAATCTGTTCCTAATATTTCTGCACATTCTGGAAAATACTTTAAAACTTTTTCACCACCTCCTGTTCCTAAATCTAGTATTCTTGAATCTTTAGTAGCTACCTCATTTAATATTTTAAATAAATCCCAATTTGTTAATGATTCAGCCTCTATTTCAAACTTGCTAAAATTCCAATCTTTTCTTTCTTCATAAAAATCTAATTCATTCATATTTATCTCCTCCATTTCTTATGTGGTATCAAAAAAAAGAACCTCCTTTCATGAACAGCAAAATCTACCACAAATTTTTCTGCGATACATCTGTCATTCATGATGAGATTCTTAGGTTCTTATCATTATTAACCTCACTATTTAAAGTGTCACGATAATAAAACGCGAATAACTAATTGATTTATTACGCCATTAATATAACAAATAAAAAGTATTATGTCAAATTTTAACCATTAAAAGTTAATAATCAATAAAATAAGTAATTTCAAATAACTATTCGAATGATTATTAATAAAAGTAATTTATTAGAAAAATAATTATGAAATTTGTTAATAAGAATATCTTTTTTTTAACTATTATGTTATAATTAAAATTAGCAAAAGATTTGGAGGAATGTTATGAATATTAGTCCTATAATTGAACTAGTCAAAAATATATTAGATATATTACTAGTATGGTTAGTATTATATTATGTGTTAAAAAGTCTAAGCAAAAATGTAAAAATGGTATTATTGTTTAAAGGTATAATAATAATATTAGTATTAAAATTAGTCAGTGATTTCTTTAATTTAGTAACCATTGGTTTCCTATTAGATTATGTAATAGAATGGGGAATACTAGCACTTATAGTTATCTTTCAACCAGAAATTAGAAATGTTTTAGAACATCTAGGAAGAAGTAAATTACTAGGAAGACATAAAACATTAACAGTTGATCAAAGAGAAAAAATTGTATATGAAATAGTAACTGCCATTGATGCATTACGTAAAACTAGAACAGGCGCACTAATAATAATGGAAAGAGATAATAGTTTAAATGATTATATTCAAAAATCAAAAAAACTATATGCCGATATTTCAAGTGAATTATTACAATCAATCTTTTTCCCAAATAACCCTCTTCACGATGGAGGAGTAATCATCCAAGGAGATAAAATAACTAGTGCTAGAGCCGTATTTCCAACCAGTGATAATCCACGAGTTAGTAAAAGATTAGGAACACGTCATAGAGCAGCCTTAGGAATAGCTGAAATAACCGATTGTATTGCCATAGTAGTATCTGAAGAAACAGGACGCTTATCAATAGCCGTAAATGGAGATTTACACTATAATCTAACACTTGATGAAGTAAAATTAGCTCTTCTAGAAGAATTAAATCCTAAAAAATCATTGCTAATTTCTAACGAGGAGGAAGAGACTAATGAAAATAATTAAAAGTATTGGAAAATTTTTTGATAAGTTTTTCTTTGTACCAATCTCAAAATTTATCTATATAATTACAAAGAAAATTAATAAATCAAGTAAAAAAATTGAAACTTGGATTTCCAAACCAACAACATTAATTTTTTTATCACTTTTCTTATCCGTAGTAATATTCTTTGTAGTAGATAGAAAAATCATAAACTTTGCAGATAATTCCGCAGAAGTATTTAAAAATCAAGGAGTAAATGTTATATATAATGAAGAAGCATATGTAGTTGAAGGATTACCTGAAACAGTAGACATTACTTTAATAGGCAGTAAAGCTGATCTTTACATAGCTAAACAATCTTCAAACCATAATGTAACAATCGACCTAACTGGATTAAAACCAGGAAGACATAAAGTAAATATTGAATATGAACATGGTGGATCTGATATAGAATACAATGTTAATCCATCAGTTGCTACAGTCATTATTTATGACAAAGTATCTGGAACAAAAAAGTTAACATATGATATTTTAAATGAAGAAAATCTAGATAGTACTTTAGTTATTGATTCAGTAAAACTAAATACAGAAGAAGTAACAATAAGAGGAGCAGAATACAAAATTGATGAAGTTGCCGCTGTAAAAGCATTAATTGATGTTGAAGACTTAGAATCAATGGGAGTAGGAAATCATACTATAGAAGATATAACATTAAAAGCATATGATAAAGATGGAAATATAGTAGATGTCGAATTCGTTCCAGAAAAAGTAAGTGCCGATATAGTAATTGCATCACCAAGTAAAGAAGTACCACTTAACTTTGTACCAAAAGGAAAAATGGCCTTTGGTAAAGCAATTAGCTCATATCAATTCTCAACTAGTAAAGTAACTATCTATGGAACAACAGATGTAATAAGTAATATTGATCATATTGATATTAGCCTAGATGTAAGTAATGTAACATCAGATACAAGCCTAAAAGTTGAAATACCAAAACCAAATGGAGTTAAATCAATGAGTTCTAATAGTACAAATCTAGAATTGAAAGTTACTGATGTATCAACAGAACCAGTAGAATATTCAATTAATTTAACTGGAATAAATGTTGCCGATGGATTAGTTGCTCAGCCAGTAGATGAAGATAATGGTGTAATAGTTGTTGAAGTACAAGGAGCAAAATCAGTTATAGAAAATATTTCATCAACTGATATAACAGCTTATGTAGACCTAAAAGATAAAGAACCAGGAGAATATGAATTAGAAGTACATGTTACAGGATCTAACCCATTAGCTACATATGTTGCTAAAAAGACAAAAGTAAAAGTCAAAGTAATTAAATCAAAATAAAAATAAAAGTAGACAAAAAAAGTGAATAATCACTTAATAGTCTACTTTTTAAATACAATTATTGTTCTATATGATTAAATAGTATTCCAATATTAATAAGGCCACATATACCTACAATAGTATAAATAATTCTAGGAATAATTGTATCACCAAAAATCCAAGTAACAAGATTAAAATTAAATAAACCAATTAATCCCCATACTACCGCACCAATTATTGTAAACACTAAACATGTTTTTTGTAATGCTTCCATAATTTTCATCCTTTCTATATATTCATTAATATTTTAGACAAAAAAATATATTTTATTCATAATTCATAAAAATAGATAACATTTATAGTTCTAAATTTTAAATGAAATACTCTAAATAAAAATATCATAATAAATTATCTAAAAAAGTTAATAATAATATTAGCTATTTAAATATACCAAATTGGAAAAAAATTATGTTACAAAAAAATTCATCTCCAAAAGAAATGAACTATTTATCAATATCCTTAAAAAATTCTTCCATAGGGATATCTAAGGTCTTAGATATAACATATAAAAACTCTAAACTAAAAGTTTGATAACTACTATTTTCAATATTTGAAATAGTACCTTCATTATAACCAATCATATCAGCTAGATTAACTTGCGTTAAATTATGTTCTTTTCTAATTCTTTTAATATTCTTCCCAGCAATAACATAAATATACTTATTATCATCCTTATCAATTTTCATAAATACCACCTAATAATATTATCCATAAACATATATAAAATGTACTACATTTAATATATGTACTTTTTGAATATTTATGTTAAAATATAACTAGGAGGAACACTATGAAAAAAACAATATTCTATATAATAGTATTAATAGGAGTAATGATAATTATAGCTATGTCGATAATAATACCAAATAATCCCAATAAAATAATTCCATCAATTACTCATTTTTCCATATCAAAACCATTATGGCTAGACATATTAATAAGTAGTTCATTTATATATTTTATAATTATATATAATATTTATGAAAAAATAATCAAATAATGGTAAATTCAATTTTTTTATACTTTGTAATATATTTATTAATATTTAGACAAAAAAATATATTTTATTCATAATTAACCAAAATAACAAATATAATTAAATGAAAAATGAGGTGGATAATGAAAAAAATATTATTATTTGTAGGAATATTATTCTTACTTGCAGGATGTGGTAAATATAGTAAAGAAGATATAATAGCTAAATTTGAAAAACAAGTTAATAATAGTTATCATTTAACAGGAAACTTAGAAATATATAGGGATGAAGAATTATATACATATATAGTAGATTCATCATATAAAAAAGAAGATAATTTTCGTGTAAGCTTAACAAATCAAACTAATAATCATGAACAAATAATCTTAAAAAATAATGATGGTGTCTTTGTAGTAACACCATCACTAAACAAAAATTTCAAATTTCAAAGTGATTGGCCATACAATAATTCTCAAATATATTTGTTGCAACCAATAATTAGAGACTTAAAAAATGATCAAGAAAAACTATTTGAAGAAACTAAAGATGGCTATATCTTCACAGTAAAAGTAAAATATGATAATGATAAAAATCTAACAAAACAAAAAATATATCTAGATAAAGATTTAAATCTAACAAAAGTAGAAGTATTAGATAAAAAAGACAATGTAAAAATGCGTATGACCATTAAAGAATATAATCTAAAAGCTAAAATAGATGATGATATATTTAAAATAAAAGAAATTAAAGAAGAAACTAAAGAAGAAACTAATAAAGAAGAGAATAAAGATAATAATCAACAAGAAAATAATACTCAAAATCAAGATGATGAAAATAATACCAAAACCCAATCCAAAATAGAAGATATAGTTTATCCTATGTATTTACCAGTTAATACTTACTTACAAAGTCAAGATACCATTCCAACTGAAGCAGGAGAAAGAGTAATAATGACATTTTCTGGAGATAAACCATTTCTTCTAGTTCAAGAAACAGCTGAAATTGATAATACAACCGACTTTGTCAATGGTGATCCATATCTTATTACAGATACTATAGGAGCAGTTACTGATTACTCGGTATCATGGATAGATGGAAAAATAGAATACAATGTAGTATCCGATACTATGAATATTGATGAATTAATATCAGTTGCGCAGTCAATTAGCCCAAAAGCTATTGGAAAATAAAATAAAATGTGCTAAAATAATACTTGGTGATTAAATTGAGAAAGATAAAACAAAAAAAGATAAAACAACAACCAATTACAGTAGATGATAATTACCAAGCAAAAAACATGTTTATAATTATTATTGTTATGATAGTTTTACTAGTACCACTTTACTTTATAACTAACCTTGTTATAGGTAAAGATACCAAAGAAACCAAAGAGTCAACTACCAAAGAAGTAGAAATACAAACAGAAAAAATACTAGTAGGACAATTATTAAATAGAAAACAATCAGAATACTATGTATTAGCTGATAAAAAAGACAATAAAATGAGTACTCTATTTGATAATTATATAAATGACTATAAAAACAATGAAGATCACTTAGAAGTATATAAAATAGATTTGGATGAAGGATTAAATAAAGGGTATATAGGAGATGAATCAAATATAACAGATGATCTGAAAGAATTAAAGATAAGTGATACCACATTATTTAAAATAGTAGATGGTAAAATTGATAGTTATTATGTTGGTAATGATGATGTTGTAAATGCTTTAAAAGAAATTAATGGTTAACATTAATTTTTTTGTATATCTTACTATTTTTTACCAATATTAATAATGGTGATTACAATGTCCTTATTTTTATTATGCATAAAAATATTTTTAGCTAGACTTATAGATGTATCATTAGGAACAATAAGAACAGTATTTACAATAAAAGATAAACATTTAATAGCAAGTCTAATAGGTCTAATAGAAGTAGTAGTCTGGTTTCTAGTAGTACAAGTAGCTCTAAATTCAACAGAAAACAATTTCTTTATCGCATTTTCTTATTCCATAGGATTTGCCATAGGAACATATATAGGAGGAATAATATCTAATAAACTAATAAACAATAAATTAGGTCTCCAAGTAGTAATAAATAATAATAAACAAATAATAAATAAAATAAGAAAAGCAGGATATGCCTTATCAATTATTAATCTAGTAAGTGAAGATAATAAATATATGCTCTATATCCAAGTAGATAGTAAAAAATATCAAAAACTAATAAAACTAATAAAATCATTAGATAAAAATGCATTTATAGTCGTAAATGATACCAAAGTAGTTTATAATGGATATTTTGGGATAGTTAAGTAATAAATAATAATAATTAGAATATCCTTAACTAGGTGACTAACTTGAAAAGATTTATATATGGATTAATAATTGGAATAGGAAAAATAATTCCTGGAGTAAGTGGGAGTGTTATAGCTATATCCTTAGATGTATATGAAAAATCTATAGATAGTATTAACCATTTTTTTAAAGATATCAAAAAAAATACCATCTATCTATTCCCACTTGGACTAGGAATATTACTATCAATTATATTTTCAAGTAAAATAGTAATAAAATTACTAAATAACAACTATATTCCAACCATATTATTCTTTTTAGGTCTAATTATTGGAGGTATACAAGATATAAGTAAACATACTAATCGTAAATATACATATTTAACTTTCATCTCATTTACACTTATTATACTACTAAGCCTAAAAATAAATAACAAAGAATTAATATTTAATAACAAGTATCAGCAATTAATATACTTAATAGTCATTGGATTTATTGATGCCATCTGCATGATAGTACCAGGAATAAGTGGTACCGCAATCCTTATGATGATCGGGTGCTATAAAATGTTAATAAATGTGTTAAGTAACTTAACAAACATAAGTAGTATTATTTACAACTTAAGTATTATTATTCCATTTCTAATTGGATTATTAATAGGAATAATAATTACAATTAAAATAATTAATTACTTCCTAACTTATCATAAAACAAAAACATACAATGTAATATTAGGATTTTTATTATCATCAATATTATATATGTTTATAACAACCCTAAAATATAATTATACAATAAACAATATAGTAATAAGTATTATATTATTTATAATAGGATACACAATTCGAAAAAAAATCAATCGTGACGATTGATATAAAAATAAAAACAAAAACCTAATGAAATAATACCTAAACCTAAAAATGGAAAACTAATATCATTAAAAAATACTAAAGAAAATAAAAAACATACCAAAGAAATAATAAGACTAATTATTATTTTTTTCTTCATCTAAAGAACACTCCCCATGTAAATTAATATCCACAGTATGTTTAGGTTTTCTCTTTTCTATAGGTAAAGTTTCTACCCATTTTTTACCATTCCATTTTTTTAAACAATTAGGTCCATACCACTCCTTAAGTATTTTTTCAATATTATTATATGAATAAAATTTTCTTCCTTCAAAATCATATAATTTAAATGGATACACATCTTCCTTTAAGAATACAGGCTCATGTAAAAACTTTTCCCAAGGAACACTAATAGGTTGACTAACTAACTTACTATTTTCGTGATGTCTTGAATATCTATTAGAAAACCATACCACAAATTTTTTAAGTAATCTAGGATTAATATGCAAATTATCTAAAAGAACATATAATGGCATTATAACCTTAATAACACTTCTATTAACCTCATCAATAAACTTATTTTCACTTATATTATCATAAATAATAATATCAACAAAAATACCATCACCAGACTTACATCTATTCTTAAGTAAAAAATTTTTCTCTTTAATATAAGTATTTCTTTTTCTTACCTTCATAGTAGGTCCCATAATAACATTATAACGTTTATCAGTTTCATAACATTGAAAATAAAAGTCACTACCTAAATCCTTTTTCATAACCTCAATAAATCTATTCCAATCACTTCTTGGAATACAAACATCAATATCATCATCCCAAGGAATAAAACCTTTATAATTAACTATTCCTAAAGCCGAACCAGCCATTAAACCATATTGAATATTATTTTTAACACATACCCTATGAATTTCATCCATAATAGATAAAACTTCCATTTGTAAATCCCTAACAGTAATATCTTCACCATTCCGAGAAAGTAAAACATAATCTTCTCTATCAGTAATGCATCCATCTTTTTTTTCCATAGTGACTACTTCCTTTCACTATCATAATTTTACTATAAATAAAAAAATTAATCAATAATAATATAGGTATTTAATCGACACCAATTATCTTATTATTCATATGTTATATTAGAAAATAGATAAAGGAGTGGATTATAATGTGTAATAATAATAATGAAAATGAATCATGTCGCTGTATAGCAGAAATACTAACCGTAATTAATATCTTACAACAAAATGCAGAATGTAGTGATACTTGTCTAGAAACATGTGATAGAGGCTTTCTAGGATGTGGTACAACTACATATTCATGTAATACAAGACCAGTAGTATTATATACTTGCTGTGGAAATGGGCAACCTTGGAGTATGCCAACAACTAGAACTAATGTTGTATGCGGTGATGAAGGAGTAACTTGTTCCAATGTATTCAGAGTAGAAAAAATAGATGGCTGCTGTGCAACATTCAGAGTACTTGCAGAAAACACAGATGAAACAGAATCAGCAACTATCCCATATGTCGCAACTAACTCATTTTTTACAATGAATCTAAATTGTGTTTGTGCTCTTCGTTGCTTACCAGATACATATGTAGAATGCATATAAAAGACAATTTGTCTTTTTTTCTATGTACAAAAATTAAAAATTGTGCTATTCTTATAATAGGGGGAGAGAATTAATGACAAATAAATATTTAGAAAATCTTGAAATAGCTTGTCAAAAATTAGAAAAACAAGAAAAATATGATAATAATAAGGATAATGTATTCGAGTTTATATTACCAATAATCAATGAATTTAATATAATAAAAAATACAGAAAATGATGAATTAATATATAATTCCATAGCTTTAATAATGAATATCAAAGAGACAAAACCAGAACTAAAAGGAATAGTAGATGCTATAATTGATATCATTAGTAAACCAATACAAAAACCATTAAGGAGGTAAAAATGTATATTACCATTACCCAATCAGAATATCGCAAATATAGTAAAGAGTTTAAAAAAACATTTTTAGGAAAATCCCGATACAGAGATTACTTATGGTGCTCCATATTAGGAACATACTTCACACTAATATTATCCTTAGAATTTATAATAGGAATAATAAAACAAGTAGATGTAAAATTAGATTTTAATAATGTAATATTCATATTATTAACAATAATATTTTTATCATTAACACTAATAACCCGTATTACATATGATAAAAATTTAAAAGAATATATAGAATTTAAAAAGAATAAATAGGAGGTAATTATGTACGAATTTACAAAGAAAGAAATTAGAAGACAATTTAAGGAAACAGAATATGGTAAAAAAACAAATAGATGGCTTTATATAACAGCAGTAATTGCTTTAGTAGTTTTAATATTTGGAGAAGCATTATCTATTTTATATGTAACAAACACAATAAAATTAGATGAAAATACTTTCTTAACATGTTTAAGTATCATTATTCCAGCTTTCTTTCTATCAGCAATCACAGCTTGTTACTTTGATGGAAAACGTGATGGAGCAATCGAACAATTTAAAAGAGATCTAAAAAAATAATCTTATTGGAGTTTTTATGTCAAAAACAATTTTAGATAACTTAGAAGAACATATTTTTTCAAAAGTAAATAATGAAGAAGAGTTAAAAATACTTTTAAATAAAGTAGGAATAGATCAATTTAAAATAAAAAATGCCTTAGCTTATTACACAATATATAATCAAAAAGAAAATTGGCTATTAACAAAAATGCTAAAAGATAATGAAGTATTAAAATTAAAAAATATAAATAATATTGATGAATGTATAAATACTATTGATATTATATTTAAAAACCAAACATTTAATAAAGCCCTGATATATCTTGATAATAAAGATTATAAAGATATAGATAAATTAAATAAATTACATATTCCTTTTTATATAGTAACAAATCAAACGTTATATAATATTGAAGAATTCAAAGGAATGCGCCAAACTATCAATTATTATAAATCATTAGTAAAAGATTTAAGTCCTTTAGAACAAGTTACATACATTTATGATTTAATTAAATCATTTGAATACAAAGAATCAAATAATAAAGAAGAGTCAAGATACATAAAACATATAATTGAAACAGGAAATATAGTATGTGTAGGATATACTAAATTTATTTGTCAAATATTATCTGAATTAGGATTTAAATGCTTTCCAGTTAGTTTAGAAAATAAGAATAATGAAGGACATGAAAGATTTCTCATTAAAATAAATGACGAAAAATATAATATAAATAATGTATTTGCAATGGATGCAACATTCGATTCAGCAAAAGATATATCATTATGTATTGATAAAAATAATAAAAAAGTATTAAGAAATAATGATAACCCAGTCAAAGATAGTGATAAAGTAATAAAAAAATATGATAACCTAATTTTGTATAGAAATTTCCTAATACCACTTATTGAATATGGATTAAAATTTCCAAATGAAAAAATTAATGAAATTAAAGAATATTCAAGTAATAAAACAATAGGTGATACAGATTATTATCAACAGTTACAAACAAAACATACAAATAATAGAAGTATTGATTTAAAACTATTTATTAAATTAATGTATAATGTTAAACTTTCTGAAGGATATAGTATTAATGATATTGCCAGTTTAATTAATGATATAATAGAAGTAAATAATTTCAGTAAAGAAAATCAAATAGAACTAATTAATCAACTAATTAATGAAATTAATAGTAATTATAAAAAATAATCATCATATGATTATTTTTCTTTTTCAATATCAATAATATCATCAATAAGAATAGTTTTATTATCCATCGTAATTAAATATTTTGAATTTCTACCAATAATTCTTTTATTAAAAACTTCATTCTTAGTAGTTATTTTAACACTTGCTTTATAAACATAATCCGAAGAAGAAAATATTTCATTAATAATCTTCCTAATATTTTTATTATTCTTTTTCTCATTTTTTACTTCATTAACTATATTATCTTTACTATAAAATATATCATCATTATTTCTTATTTTTTTCTCAATTTTATTATGAAATACCTCAGGTAATTTTTTACTCATAAATACCATCCTCTCATAATAACTTATGAATTAAAGTAATTATTAGAACTAATAAGATAAAATTATCATATATTATAATGAGGTGAATAAAGTGTATAAAGTATATCAAATAGAATATGGAGATACATTCGATATTATTTCTAAAAAATCAAAAACAAGTATTGATGAATTAAAAAAATTAAATGGAGATTTTGATATAGTACCAGGTAAATACATTGTAATACCTAATATTAAAAGTGATATATTTGAAATGTATAAAGTAAAAAGTGGTGATAATATGTATACTATTTCTAAAGAATATGACATCAATGTAGATGACCTACTAACCCTTAACGGATTAAATAAAAATGATTATATTTATCCTAATCAAGAAATAATGGTACCAACAGGATTATATAACTTCTATATTACAAAAAATAATGATACAATAAAAACCATATTAGAAAATACTAATTTACCAATTGAAGAAATCATAAATCAAAATGATAATATCTATTTAGTACCAGATCAACTAATAATATATAAAAAAAATAATATCTAGTAAACTATATTGTAAAAAAACAATATAGTTTTTAAATTATTTAATAAATTTACTTTTCTTTTTCCATATATTTTATTATAATAAATATAGGTGATGAAAATGAATAATGAAATGAGTATATTAAAACTATATGGAGAAGATTTAACAAATAGAAATTATATAACAGATCCAGCAATAGCTAGAGATGATGAAATAAAAAAATTAATATTAGTACTTCTTACTCCAGAAAAATCAGGATTATTAGTAGGTAAAGCCGGAATTGGTAAAACTGCCATAGTAGAAGGATTAGCATATAGAATAAATAAAGGAATGGTTCCTAATGCCTTAATAGGATATCGTGTTGTAAAAATAAATTCATCAGCTCTTATCGGTAAAATGACATATAATGGTAAAGAAGAATTAGTAATTTCAATTTTAATAGAAGAACTAAAAAAAGCAGAAAAATTAATACTATTTATTGATGAAGTACACACTCTAATTGGTACACAAGAAGGTGGACCAATGGATTTAGCCAATATTTTAAAATCAGTAATAGATAGAGGCGCAGTAAAAATAATAGGAGCAACAACAGATATAGAATACAATACATATGTAGTAAGAGATAGAGCTTTCCTAAGACGTTTTGATAGAATAGATGTTCCAGAACCATCAGAAAAAACAACAGCCGATATTTTAATGGGATCATTACCAAAAATTGAAACTCAAACCGGTATAAAATTTAAATATAATGATTATGTAACCAGAATGTTAATAGAATCAATAGTAAGTGCAACAAGTGAATTTAAAAGAGTATATGGACTTGGAGCCATGTATCCAGACATTTGTTTTTCAGTTTTAACTGCTGCATTCTCTCAAGCGTTATTTCAAAATAAACCAACAGTAAATGTAGAAGACGTTTACAATGCAATCAAAACAAGTAAAAGAATATATCCAGATTCAATAATTAAAGAATTAGCACTTTTTAGAGAAAAATTTAAAGATGTTTGTGCTCAAGAAGGAGTAAATCTTCCAATTGTTACAGAAAATGATCTTCAAAGAGTAGAAGAGTATTAACAATATTGAAAAATAAAAAAAATAATGATACAATAATATACAGAATGGAGGTATTTTATGCGTGAAGTACCTAAAAAAAATTACATAATAATGCTAATAATTATATTATCAATAATTATAGTAACAATTTTTCTAAGTAATCAATATAACACTAGATTCAAAAGAACATCAGTATTATATAATTATTTATCAGAAATAAAAAAGAAAGATTTAGATTCATATCTAATAGAAAAACCCGATATAATAATATATGCATCAAATAAATATAATAATTCATTTGAATTACAAGAAGAAAAAATAATGCAAGAAATAATGGATAATAACATATATGACTATTTTGTTTATTTAAATCTTGAAGATAAAAAATTAAATATATTTAATGAATTAAACAAAAAATATAATGGGAATTTAAAAAACCAACTACCAGTACTAATTATTTTTGAAAATGGTGAAATAAAAAATGCATATTATGATTTAGACAAAATTGACTTTACAAATATTACGGAGGCAATTAAATGATAAATGTTGTATTATTTGAACCAGAAATACCTCAAAATACTGGTAATATTATGAGAACATGTGCAGGTACAGATACAATATTGCATTTAATAAAACCACTAGGTTTTTCACTAGATGATAAATACTTAAAAAGAAGTGGAGTAAACTATATTGAACACTGCAAGTATTATGTATATGAAAATATAGAAGAATTTTTTAAAAAAAATCAAGGTGAATTCTACTTTTTAACTAGATATGGAGAACAACCACATACATCATTTGATTACAGTAATACAAAAGAAAAAATATACTTCATATTTGGTAAAGAAAGCACCGGAATACCAAAAGAAATCTTAAAAGATCATTTAGATAGATGCATGAGAATACCAACTAATGGTAATATTCGCGCCCTAAATCTATCTAATTGTGTAGCAATTATGGTGTTTGAAGCATTAAGACAACAAAACTATCCTAACTTGCTAAAATCAGATCCTTTTAAAATAAATTATTTAAAAGATTAAAAAGAATGGAGAAGGGAAAATGGAAAAAATAAACGATTTTATAGTTAATAATTGGATTCTTTTATTAATAATAAATGGAATTGCAATCTTATTAATAATTATATATTTGATAGAGCAACACTTAAAAAATAGAAATTCAAAAAATAGTAGTACAAAAGAAAAAATTATTTTTGATAATAATGATAATAATAATTCAAATGATGCATGTATTGAAGATGGAAAATATTTATCAGATATTCAAATGGAAAGTAATATTTCCAATGAAATAGAAGAAAATAAAGAACCAGAAATCATTGAAAATGATGAAAGCATAATAGTAGATAATAATTATAGTGATACATTTGAAAACATAGAAGAAGAAAGAGATAATACTATATTTGAAGAAACAAAAGCAGAAAAAGAAACTAAAGAAGAACATAATATAATCAAGGATGAAATCAAAGAAATAAAAGAATATACTGACGAGATAAAAGAAAAAGATATAATTACGGAAAAAGAAGAACAATTAGAAGAAAAACTAGATAAGATATCTAATAACAGTAATAAAGTATTCGAAGAATTTGATAAAATAATTCCTAAAAAAGAATTAATTGATGAAAAAACAAAAGAGTCACTAACTATTTCAGAAGAAGCAAAAACTAAATCAGAAAAAAAAGATATCAAAATTGATACCGATATTGAACTTCCTGAAATTACATTATCAACAGAAGAGAAAGATATTTGGAGTTAAAAATTATTAACAGATAAATCAATTATTTTTTCCATATTATCATCTGATGCCATAATATTTTTATGTATCTGACCACATTTTGAACACTTATAAATAATTTTATAAGTGTTTTTATATTTTTCGATACCAACGGGAACCAATAATCCGCAACACTTATTTGCTCTATCACCAGGATTAATATCAACATGTTTAGAATAAAGACAATTTGGACAATGATCTCTAGCAGTATAATTTAACTTATCAACTTTCTTTTTACAATTTTCACAAATAAATTCTTCATCAATCATATTAAACTTTTTCAACCCAATCACCTAAAATAATTGTAACATGAGTATACTTATGATGCAAGAAAAAAATAAAAAAATACATGGACTTTAACAATAATATATGATAAAATAAATTTGCTAGGATGGTAGATATAATGAAAAAAATAGATTCAGAAGAAATAAGTGAAAATATTATTGAAACAGATAATATAGAAATAAACAATGATAAACAAGAACAAATAGATATAAAAGAAAAAGAAATTAAAGAAGAAAAATTAAAAATAGAAGAAAATGAACAAAATAATAATAGTAATATAAAAGAAAATGAAAATGCAGAAAATAATGAATATGATGAATCAATATTAAAAGATACCAATAAAAATAAAGAATCAAAACAATTTAGTTTGTTAGAAGTAATAATATTAATTATAATAACAGCAACCATTAGTATGTCTATCGGAATGATTATAATAGGACATAAAAACAAAACAACAAAGCCTAAAAAAACACAAGATGAATATCTGGAAAACTTCGTTGAAACATATAATTACATAGTAGATAATTACTACGAAGAAATAGATAAAGAACAACTGATTAATAAAGCAATAGAAGGAATGACTAACTCATTAGAAGATCCATACTCAACATACATAGATGAAGAAGAAGCAAATAATTTTAATATTAATTTAAGAGGAAATTATGAAGGGTTAGGAATATCAATTGTAAAAGATCCCGAAACAAATTATATAATGGTGTACTATACATTTAAAGATTCACCTGCTGATAAAGCTGGATTAAAAAGTATGGACCTAATTAAATCGGTTGATGGTGAACTTACAAATGAAATAGATACATCACAATTTAGTGAAAATATCCTAAAAGGTGATAAAAAAGATTATGAATTAGTAATTATTAGAGATGGAGAAGAATTTACAGTTAATTTATCTAAAGAAAATATTACAATAGATTCAGTTACATCAGAAGTAATCGAACAAGAAGGAAGAAAAATAGGTTATATTTATTTATCAATATTTGCTAACAATACAGCAGGACAATTTATAAAACACCTTGAAGAATTAGAAAAAGAAAATATTGACTCGTTAATAATAGATGTAAGATCAAATACAGGAGGACATTTAGTAGCAGCAGACGGAATATTAAATAATTTATTAACAAAAAAACAAGTAGCATATCAATTAAAAACAGGTGAAAAAATAGAAAAATATTATGGAAGCGCTCAAAATAATAAAAACTATGAAATAGTACTACTTGCTAACGAATATAGTGCATCAGCCTCTGAAGTATTAATATATAGTTTAAAAGAAAATTTAAATTGCAAAGTAATTGGTAAAAAAACATATGGGAAAGGAACAGTTCAAGAACTTGTTACTTTAAAAAATGGAGTACAATATAAAATTACAACTCAAAAATGGTTAAGCCCAGAAGGTAATTGGGTAAATGATACAGAAGGTATTGTACCAGATATCGAAGTAGAATTAGATGAAAAATATTTTGAAACATATGAAAAAGAAGATGATAATCAATTACAAGCAGCAATAGATTATATAGTAAATAAATAGAAATATGATTTTAATATTTCTATTTTTTTTTTATTATGTTATAATCAAGGCAGAGGAATTAATAAAAAAACTCTCAAAGCATAAAAGAAAGTGAGGTGAAGTCGGGTAAAACTATACTCGGCAATTAATTGAAAAAAATATGTATAGGTGACTTATATGAAATACAATGCTATAAACATAATGGAAAAATACATCGAGCCTGGGATGAAGCGGTTGTCTTAGATATTCAAAAAAACTATATGGTTTTTGGAAATAATAAAACCAAAGTAACAGAAGCAGATGGAATAACATGGAGAACAAAAGAACCAGCTATAATGTATTTCTTCAAAGATAGATGGTATAATATCATTGCACAAATGAAAAAAGATGGAATATATTTTTATTGTAACATAGCAACACCATTTATATTAGAAGAAGGAAAAATAAAATATATTGACTATGATTTAGATTTAAGAATTTTTCCAAAAGGAGATTTTAAAGTTCTAGATAAATTAGAATATGAATATCATAAAAAAATAATGAATTACTCTAAAGAATTAGATATAGTTATAAAAAATGCTTTATCTGAACTCATAAATGCATATAAAAATAATGAGATAATGTTTAGAAATAATATAAATTTAAATTATTTAAATCAATATCTTATTTTAAAAGGCGAAAAAAATAGTAAAAAATAGTATAAAATTGCATATAATATAAAAGAAATCAAACAAAAACAAAAAAAGTTAAAAAAAATGAAAATTTAGTATTGACTTTAATTTTTTTGTTTGATATACTTGTATTGCTTCTTGCAAAAAGAGCAAGAATGATCTTTGAAAACTGAGCAAAAATGTCAATTCAAATTAGTTAGGACAAAACAATTCAAAATTCAAAAATAATTTTTTTTTGGAGAGTTTGATCCTGGCTCAGGATGAACGCTGGCGGCATGCCTAAGACATGCAAGTCGAACGAAGTGGCCCAATGAAAACGGAGTACTTG
>CACYFN010000008.1 GCA_902773675.1 uncultured Erysipelotrichaceae bacterium
TGAAATGTATGATAGAGATACTATGTTTGAACATATGAAAAGAAAACAGTTAAATGATGCGATTAAAAATACTACTGAAGAGGTAACAAATAAAGTTACGAAAGAAGTAACAAAGGATATAGCTATTAATATGATAAAAAAAGGTATAGATATTGATATTATTGCTGATACAACTGGTTTAATTATTGATGAAGTAAATGAACTAAAGAAAGATCTTAATTAATTATAAGGGTACTAGTAAAAAACTATAAATAGATTACGTTAAATATGTAATCTTTTTCTTTATATTTCTATCATTGAAAAATATGAAATAATTTGCTAAAATAGTTTTAATGAAATGGAAGTTGATTTTATGAAAACTTTATCTTTATTAAGAGCTGTTTTATCACAGGATATGAATTTATTTAAATTTAAAGCTAAATCTAATTCAAGTAAATATAATAAAATATTATTACCAATTATTTTATTTATAATAGTAAGTTTTAGTTTAGGAACTATTATATTTAATTTTATGGAAGAACTTGCAAAATATAATTTAAATAATATTGCTATTTGTATGGTACTTGCTCTTATTACTGTTATAACATTTGTAGAAGGTATTTTTAAATCACAAAGTATTTTATTTGATTGTAAGGATAATGAGTTATTATTTTCATTACCTATAAAAAGAAGAACTATTTTGTTTATAAGAATTGTTAAACTATTAATATTTGAATATTTATTTAATTTAATGTTTTTACTTCCTACTTATGTTGTTTATATTTATTTTGAACATCCGGGTATTAATTTTTATATACTTTCTATATTAATGATGATATTAGTTCCTATTATTCCTACTATTATTGCATGTTTTATTGGTTATATTATAAAATTAATTACTAGTAAGATGAAGTTTAAAAGATTTATTCAAGTTATTTTAACTACTTCTTTTATAATGGTTTATTTATATATTACTTTTAATATGGATAAATTTATGGATGGTATAGTTAAAAATGCTACTAGTATTAATGATATCATTACTAAGATATATTATCCTATTGGTACTTATATTTCTTTATTAGATAAATTTGATATTGTAAATTTTATAGGTTTATTATTAATTAATTTTATACCATTTTTAATATTTATATTAATAGGTCAGTTGTTTTATTTTAAAATTATATCTGATTCTGCAAATAATAAAAATATTAAGAAAAGAAGTAAAAAAATTAATATAAGACAAAATAGTCCTATTATATCTTTAGTAAAAAAAGAAATTAAAAGATATTCTTATTCAGCAGTTTTTATGTTTAATACTTCTTTTGGATTAATAATTGGTTCAATAATGACTTTAGTATTATGTATAAAAGGAAAAAGTATGCTTTTAGGAATGCTTTCTAATTTTGGTATTGTTGGTAATGTAGGATTGAATATTTTGTTTTATGGTATTATCTTATTTGCTCTTTGTTCTACTTCAATTTCTTCTTCTAGTATTTCTTTAGAAGGAAAAACTATTAATATTACTAAGTCTTTACCAATTGATTATAAGGATATATTTAAATCTAAAATACTAATGTGTTTTATTATTGAAGCTCCATTTGCTTTAGTATCTTGTTTACTATTTATAATTTTTTATCATGTTTCAATTATATTTATTTTAGAGTTATTATTTTTAATTGTTATGATTATTTTATTTAATTCAGTTATAGGTTTATTAGTTAATTTAAAGTATCCTAAATTAGATTGTAATAATGATACTGAAGTTGTTAAACAAAGTATGAGTTCTTTAATTTCTACTTTTATTGGTTTTGGATTTTTTATTATAACTATTGTATTGGTGGTTTTATTGAATAAATATTTTGATTTATTTATTATAGTTGGTGTTTATTTGTTTATATTATTAATTATTAATATTATTTTATATAATATTCTTATGAAAAAAGGACCAATAAGGTATCAAAATTTAAATGTTTAAGGAGTATATATGAAGTGTTTAAATTGTAATAATGAAATAAATGTTAATAGTAATTTTTGTGAATTTTGTGGTAGTAAGGTAGAAAAAAATAAACAAGTAAATTTATTTTGTACTAATTGTGGTAGTAAAATAGATGGTGGTAATTTTTGTAGTAAATGTGGTACTAAGGTTTCAAATAATGAAATGGTAAATGATAGTAATGCTATAAATAACAATGTAAGTATTAATCAAGAAATAAATAATAATAGTCAACAAGTGGTAAATCAAATTAGTAATGGTGATAAAAATATTATTCTTAATGTTATAAGGCAGAAGAAAACAATGGGTTTTGCAGTATCATTTACTGTTCATGTAGATGATGTAATTATTGGTAAACTTAAAAATGGTAGTACTATTTCTTGTAATATTAAACCAGGTCATCATGTAGTTAATATAGAATCAGTTGAAAAAAATACTATTCAAGAAATAGATGTAAGTGAAAATATGAGTAGTGTAGAAATAATAGTTGTAGCTAAAATGGGATTCGTTGCTGCTACAGCTAAACTAGTTGATGTAGTTTATAAATAAAAGATAAGATGTGAGTGTTTATGAAGTTAGATAAAAGAAAATTAATAATACTATTATTTCCTTTGTTAATTTTGTTGGTATTTGAATATCCATATTATTGTTTTAATAGTTCAATAATTATTTCTTTATTAATAATATATAGTATTTATTTTATATTGTTATCTATTTTGAAAAAGGTTAAGATTGCTGTATTATTAATGGGTATTTTAATATTTTTTATGCAGATAATTAATATTGGAAAGATTCATTTTATTGGAGATCCACTTTATATGACGGATATTTTTTATACTGGTGATATGAGTGAGATATTAAATTTAATTAAGGATGATTTAGGTAATACTGTTCTTATATTATTACCAAAAATACTTATTATATTATTAATTGTTATTTTAATTATTGTATTTAGTTATAAGATTAATATTATTGTTAAAAATAATAAGAAAAGGATTACTATTTTTAGTATAAGTTTTATTATTATGTTATTTTTATTTTTACCTATTAGTTTTAGTAATAAGTTTATTTTAAAAATATTTTATAGTGATGATAGTTATTTAAATAAAATTACTATTGATTCTGGTGATGATTATTATAAGACTTATGGACATTTATCTGGTATGTATGGTAATTTACTGGAAACAAGGGTTTTTGAACCAGATAATTATGATAGAGATAATATTACTAAAATAGTTCAAAATAGTAAAAAAGAAAGTGATAATACTTTTAGAAAACCTAATATTATTGTTATATTTTCAGAATCATTTTTTGATATTTCTAAGATTGATGAAGTTAAGTTTGATAAGGATATTACTTCTAATTATCATAGATTAAAGGAAGTTGGTTTATCTTTTGAAATGATTGCTCCTTTCTATGGAGGAATGTCGGCTAATGTTGAGTATGAGTTTTTAACTGGTGGTTCTACTAATTATTATAGTAGTTCTTATGTACCTTATATGGAACTTTATAATAGTGATAAGTATTATAATGCTCCAAGTATTATTAGTGAACTTAGAAATAATGATTATTATACTAAGATTGTAGCTTATTATAGTCCAAAGTTATATAATTGTGGTAGAGTATATAAATATATGGGTGTTGATGATGTAGATTTTATTACTGATGTAGATGATAAATATATTAAGGGACAATATGTATCTGATAAATATGTGGTTGATAATATTATTAGTGAGTTAGAAAATAAGAAAGATGGTTCTTTATTTTATATGACTATGACTATGCAATCTCATATGCCTTATTTAATTAGTAAATATGATAATTATGATATTGATATTGTTAGTTCTAGTTTAGATAGTAAATATAATGATAGTTTAAAGTCTTATGCACAGGGAATATATGATGCTGATATGGAATTGGGTAGATTATATGATTATATTAATACTTTAGATGAAGATACTATTATTGTTTTTTATGGTGATCATTTACCTTATTTAGAAGCTTTTAATTATATGGATTACTTTAATACTAGTGATGAAAAAACTAATATTTTAAGAAAGTATAATACGGAGAGTTTAATAGTAGCTAATTTTGATATTAGTAGTTTAAAGAAAGAAAATTTAAAATATTTGGATGCTGATTTATTAAGTAGTTATATAATAAATCATATGAATATAGTTGTTAGTGATTATTATAGATGGTTATATAGTACAAGAAATATTATTGGTGCTTCTAATAGATATATAACTATTGATCAAGATGATTATATTCATTATACTAATAAGTTAAGTGGTAAACAGAGTGAATTAAATAATTTAAGGCGTAATGTTCAATATAGATATTTTCATGATATAAAGTAAGTAGATTTTTCTACTTATTTTAATGGAATATAATTTATTATACTTTACATTGTATATTATTTTCAGAATATTTATTTATAGTAATTAATGACTTAAAATGAATCTTAATTTATAATGATTGTAATGTAACATATAGCAAGTTACATTAGATAGGAGGAAGATATGAAAAAGAAATTATTAATTGCTGTTTTACTTTTAGCTGTTACTTTTTTAGGTATTAAAACTTCTAAGGTATTAGCTGAAAATGGTCCTTATCCAGGAAGTGCTGGAATGGCATTTTACAATACAGAAGATAATACTGAGACAATTCTTTTTAGTGCTGGTACTGTATTCAATGATGCTTTTAAAGGTGCTACTTATGATAAAGATTCAAATACTTTAACTCTTGATAATGTTAAAACTGCTTTATCTTTAGAGTATGCAGGTATGGGGGATGATTTTAAAATCAATTTAGTTGGTGACAATGAAATTGGTTATCTTTCAAGTTATTCTTATGGGTATGGAAGCAATATCAACATTGTAGGTAATGGTTCACTTACTATTAACAAAAATAAAGCAATGGAAAGTGGTATATTCTTTAGTTCAAGTGGAGTTAAAGGTAAAATTACAGTTGCAAATACTGCTACATTAAAAGTTTATGGAAGTGAATTTGCTATTGGTGTTGAATATTCAGAAGAATCTGATGGAAGTAAGGTTTTTGATTTTAAAAATGGACAAGATATTTCTGATAGTATTAAATCTAAAGAAATAACTATGCAAGATACCAAATCATTTAGAGGAATATTACTTGTACCAAATTATAATAATTCTGTAGATAATTATACATTGGCTACTAAGGATGGAAAAAACTATGCTGTTTCTGTTTATAGTTCTTATTATGTTCAAAATCAGGTTGTTTTATATCATGAAGCAAGTAAAACATATTTTATGGATCCAACAAGTAGTAATGGTGCGTTTAATGAATCATATGATTCTTTAGAAGCATTACAAGCTGCAGGATATACTCTTACAGATACTCAAATTACTATTGCACGTTATACTTCATTATATGGGGCAGTTGCTGCTGATCAAAATGGAAAAGAGTATGCATATTATACAACTAATTATAATGGTACTCAATTATATTATGTTTGTGATATAACTAATGATACTGTTACTTTAGCTGATGGTAATCAATATGCTCTTGCAATCTATAATGAAGATATAGATTTTAATACTTTGACTCCAGTTGTTGAAAATAGGAGTGAAGGGTATGAACATATTGTAAATTTAAAAGAATTAGAGATTTTACCTGGTTCAAGTAGTTCAAGTGTAGAAGAAGCAGTAAGTGCATCTGATAATAAATCAGATAATGATAAAGCTGCAGCTAGTGCTGTTAATACTTTATTAGAAGCTGCTAAAAATGGTGAGGCTGTAGTTGGTATGTCTAAAGAATTAATTAGTGCTATTAATGAAGCTGTAGAAAATGGTGATGATGTAACAGTTGAATTAGATACTACTAAAATGGAACTTAAAGATGTATCTGATGAAGTAAAAGCTAAAGTAGAAGCTAAAATTAAAGAAGAAAAAACTTTAAAAGATTCTAATGTACTTGGATATTTTGATATTAATTTAGTTGTTAAAATTAATGGTGATGCATTAGATGAAAAAGTAACTGATTTAAAAGAAGAAATGGAAGTTAAATTAGATGTTAGTGAACTTGTTAAAAATTTACCTCAAGTTGCAAGTGGTAAAGTTAGACAATATAATGTTATAACTATCCATAATGGTGAAGTTAAAGTATTAAAAGGTACTTTAAATAGTGATAATACTTTATCATTTAAGACTAATGGTTTCTCTTCTTATGTTGTTACTTATACTGATGTAGATGCTGATAGTGTTAATCCTAAAACATTAGATAATATTGGTAGTTATCTTGCTGTATTAGTTTTATCTATTATTGGATTTGCTGCAACTTTATATTTAAAGAAAAGACATAATTAATAATATTTAATTAAATTAAAGGATAGGTATACTTTATCTATCTTTTTTGCTATAATATTTTTGGTGATTTGATATGAATATTAATGATTTATATAATATATTATTAAGTGATTATCCTAGTATTAAAATAAAATCTAATGAAAATGAAATATTTAAATTTATACCTGAACTTGAAAAGTGTAAAGGTTTTAATCAAAATAGTGATTGGCATATATATGATGTTTATGAACATATTTTACATGTTGTTGATTATGTAGATAGCGATATTGTTTTAAGATTAGCTGCTTTATTTCATGATATTGGAAAACCTTTAACTTATACGGAAGATTTAAATGGTATTGGACATTTTTATGGTCATTGGATTAAGTCACAAGATATATTTGATTTATTTGCTTTAATTCATAATATTGATGATAATATTAGTTTTATGGTATCTAATCTAATTTTATATCATGATAAGAATATAGGTAAGTTAAATAATTATGATTTAAATAGCTTATATAAGTTATTTGGCTCTAATGGTATAGAATTATTATTTAAGTTAAAAGAAGCTGATTTACTTGCTCAAAATAGCAAATATCACTCTTTATTAAATGATTATAATGATCAGAAAAGAAAAATATTTACAAGATGTAGATAATGAGGTTAAAATGGAAATGTATGATTATTATAAAAATAATAAACATGAAATGTATAAATTAATTGAAAATAGAAATTGTAGTATTGAATTAAAAAATATTAGAAATAGATTAATAGAAGAACAGATAAATATATTATTAGATTTATGTTTAGATAAAGAAGTATATATATTAGGTCATAATAATCCTGATTGTGATTCTATTATTTCTAGTTATATACTTTCTAATATATTAAAATCATTTGATATAAGTGCTCATTTTTGTATATTAGATTCTAATTATAATTATACTTTTCATGATAAAAAATTATTAGATGATAATTTTAAATATACACCTGATATAGTTTGTGATATTAATAAATATTTTATATTAGTTGATCATAATGATTTACAAGGAATATCTAAAGATAATGTAATAGGAGCTATTGATCATCATATTATTAAATATGAAATTGATAATATTATTGAAGCAGAATATGCTTCTACTAGTTTATTAATATATGATTTATTTAAAAATAGATATAAATTTAATGATGAAGAAAAGTATTTGATAGGGCTTGCTACTTTATCAGATACAGAATATTTAACTAGTAGTAGGTTTACTAAGTATGATAAAATTTTATATGATGAATTAAATTTAGATATTGATGTTAAAGAGTATCAAAGAAAGTATTTTATTACTACTGATTTTTCTAATAGTGTTGATGATAATTTTTTATTAAATAAAAAAGAGTATTTAAGAGATGGTAAAAAAATAGTTAGAGTTTTGATAACTAGTTATGATGATATTAAATTAGATGAATATATTAATAGAGCTAAGGAACTAGAATATTTATTAATATGGGTTAATTATGAAGATAATACTACAACCATATATTATAATAATGATATTATAAAACTAAATTATATTTTATCTAGTACATATTTAGTTTTTAAATTATTAGAAGATTATAAAATTAAGGAGAGAAAATGAAAAAAAATAAATTAATTTTATTTGATTGGGGTAATATAGTTAGTTCCCATATGACTGGTTATACTGTTTATGATGCTTGGAATGATTTATTTAAAGCATGTGGATATGAGGGTAATAATAATATATTACCTGAAATGGGAAGATATAATATTTGTACTATTCCTAATATAAGTGAATTTGAAAAAGTTTTTAATGAGATATCGAATGATTATAATTTTAATAAAAGCTATGATGAGTTTATTAAATTATATAGAGAAATATTTGATAAAATAGATTATTATAAGGATGTAGCTAAATATGAAGTATCTTTAAATGATAGATGTTATATTGGAATACTATCTGATTTAACTTTATTTGATAAAGAAAGATTAGATAAGCAAGTAAGACTTTCTAATTATGATTATGTTTTTTTATCTTTTGAATTAGGTATGAAAAAGCCATTTATTGAAACATTTAAAATGGTTCAAAGTAAGTTACCATTTAAATCAGATAATATTTTATTTATAGATGATAGAATTGATAATATTGAATCAGCTTCTAAAATAGGATGGAATGTATTTCATACTACGGGTTTAGAATTAGATAGAATTAAAGAAATATGTGAAGAGTTTTTAAAAGATTAGGTGATTTTATGAGAAGAATAATTATAGCTGGTAGTGCTTTCTTTTATAAGGAAGCTATAGAAATAAAAGAAGAATTAGAAAAAAGTGATTATGAAGTTATAGATTATCCTAAAAAGATAAATGATAATATTGAGATTGAATATAAGGAAGCATATGAACGATTTTATAATAGTTTAAGTAAAACAGATGATTTATTACTTTTAAATTTAGATAAAAAAGGAATAGAAGGATATATTGGATATGAATCTTTTGCTGAATTAAGTTATTTAGTAGTTAAAAAGATTCAAGAAGATAGTAATCATAAAATATATATTTATAAAATGCCAAGTAAGGAAGTAGGGTGCTTTGATGAGATAATGCATTTTTTAGAACTTGGTTATATTGAATTATATAGAAAGAAGGAATTAAAATGATAATACATTTAGATGAAGATATCTTTGAAGTTGTTAAATATGGTACAAAGACTGTGGAAGTTAGGGTAAATGATGAAAAAAGAAGAAAATTAAAAATAGGAGATAAAATTACCTTTTTAAAAAGACCTGATGATATTGAAAAAATGGATGCTATTATTGAAGATTTAGTTTATTATAAGGATTTTTTTGAGTTAGTTAAGGATTATACAATGGATGAATTATATTTAAAGGATTATTCTAAGGAAGATTTTATTAATTTACTTAAAAGATTTTATTCTGATGAAGAAGTTAGTAAATATGGTGTTGTTGCTATTAAGTTTAAAATAATATAAAAGGTAGTATTTTTATGGATAATAATGATTATATTAAACGTGAGAAATTAATAATGGATATGGAATATTCCATTATTACAAATTATATAAAGTTAAGAAAAGAATCACATATGTCACAAGAAAAATTAGCTAAGGAAACTAATGTAATTAGAACAACTATAGCTCGAATAGAAAAAAATATGAATTCACCACAACTTAAAACAATGTTAGAACTTTTAGAACCTTTAGGTTATACACTTGATATTGTACCAATAAAAAAATAAAAATTTATTTTAAATTACTTGAGATATTGTATCACATATGATACAATGTTTTTGGGTGATACAAAATGATTAATAAAGTTAAAAGTGTAAAAGAAATAAGAAAATTGATTGATAAGGTTATATTACCTGGATATACTTATAAGACAAATTTTAGTTGTGCTGAATATTTAATTGAAATTAATTTTAGATTAATAATAAAAGCTAATCTAATTAAGAAAGCTGATAAAATGATTTATGAATTTGTTTTAGATACACAATTTTTAAATGAAAATATGATTTCTTATGAAGAATTAAAAATGGTAATGGATATTATAGAAATACTTGAAGATAATAGAAATTTTACTTTGTTACGACTGAAAAAATATACTGTTTTAGAATATGAAAAAGAACAAGAAGAAAGAGAAAAAAAGAGTGAAATGATGTTAGAAGCATTGAAAAGTATGTTTATGAAAAGACTTGAAGTTAATATTAGACAAGAAGAGGAGGAAATTAATATTAAATAATATTGAAAAATATAATGAGAATACTTTTGAAAGTATAAAATAATTTGATGAATATGGTAATGAATTTTGGAGTGCTAGAGATTTGCAGAAAGTTTTAGAATATAAAGATTGGAGAAACTTTAAAAAAGTAATAGATAAAGCAATAGAATCTGCAAATAATAGTGTTTCAGAAAAAAAAGTTTGGGTTGTTGAAGTCAACAAGCCTATAAAAACTGGAAAAGGTAAAGAAGAATTTATTATAGATTATAAATTGTCAAGATACATATGTTATTTAATTGTACAAAATGCAGATCCAAGTAAAGAAGTTGTTGCATTAGGACAAACCTATTTTGCTGTTCAAACTAGAAAACAAGAAATAACTTTAGAAGAATATGAATCATTATCAGATGATGATAAGAGATTGTATCAAAGAAACTTAATTAGACAAGGTAATTATACTCTTCAACATGTTGCAGCTAATGCTGGTGTTAGAAATATGGCTTAATTTCATAATGCTGGGTATAGAGATTAACGGCTGATGATATTTTTAAAAGAAAGAAACTTCGCTATAGAGAAGATATATTAGATAATATGTGTGAGGATGAATTAGTTGCAAATTTATTTAGAATAAATCAAACAAACCAAAAACTTGAAAGAGAAAAGAGGCAATTGGATCAAAATGTAAAAGTGATTTGAAATTATATTTAAGCATTGTATCAGACTTGATATAGTGTTTTTATATGAATAAATAAAATTACGAATAATAAATTAATAAAAAGTTTCTAATATATATTAACTTATATAAATAAGAATAATAGTTTTAAATAAATAGGAAATATAAAAAAAATATAGTATAATATAAATGATTGATTAAATATTAAGATGAAATTTGATATGGGGTGAAATAATGATAAATCGAATATTAATGGAGTTATATGATGATTATAAAAATAATAATATTGACTCTCTTGTTGAATTTTCAAAAAAAACATTTCCATCAGATGGTACTGATAAATTATTTGTTGGATGTGTATTAATTATGTTTTCTAGGGCAAATGGTTTTAAAGCTAGATATGATTGTAATAGAGAGCAATTATTAGAAATAGTTAAATCAATAAAAGAGAAAATAGGTAATTCTAATTTATTAGCATTTTATATTAATAGATTAAATGAAAAAAAAGGAATAAATAAGTATTTTAGGGATTTATTTGATGATGCTAATTTAGATAAATATGCTGATTTAATTATTGAATATTTGGATCAATTTAAACCAAGGTTTATTGAAGATATAAAAAGATATGAAAATAAAATAGATGATTTTATTAAAAATAATAATAATTAATATTATTTTACTGAATATTTAATTATTGATGAAATTATCTATGAATTAATAAAAAGTATTGATTAAGAATAAGGTTGTATTTTTCTTAATTATGGATAGATAGTTTATAAATGAGGCGTTAATATGGGAGTATTTATTTTTGCTTTTACTGCAACGGGAAAGACAACTGTTGCTAAAAAATATGAAAATGTTATAGATTTGGAATCGACTTATTACAAATATATTAATTATACTGATGATGAGAGCCTTAAAAGTACAGCGAGAAGTATAAATGAAGAATGGCCAAATAATTATTTTGAAGCATTAAAAAATGTAAAAGATAAATATGATTATATTTTAATTGCTGATGAAATATGTAATGAATTTTTAATTAATAATAAATATGATTATTGGTATGTATATCCTAAAAGAGAATTAAAACAAGAATATTTAGATAGGTGTAAAAAAAGAGGTAACAACGAAGAATTTATTTATTGGTATTCAAAATTATGGGATGAGTGGATAGATAAATGTGAAGAAGATAAATGTGCATCAAAAAAAATAAAATTAAATAGTAATGAATATTTGGAAGAGAATATTTGGAAGATATACTTCCAAATTTGAAATAAAAACTTGTGATAATAAACGTTTAAGATTTAAAAATATAGATGCAAATCTATTGTATTAAATTATAGTTGTAGTATAAAATTTATAGAAAGGAGTTACTAATATATGTGAAAAATCACATAATTAGATTTTTTTAGATAATATGATTAAAAATTTTAATGTTAATATTTTGGAAAAAGAGTCAAATAAATTAACTTTATCTAATTATCTAAAGTTAAAAGTTAAACAAAATATTTCTCAAGAATTACTTATAAAAATGAAAAAAAGACTTGAATTCAATTATAATCTCAATATGAAGTATTTTGATTCTTTAGATTATAGTGAATTTGCTGAATATGTTAATAATTTTATGAAAAGAAATAAATTTGTTAGTGTAAGTGATTTAACAAAATATAAAGGTATACCAGGTATTTATATTATGATTTTTGATGAATATAAACAGGCTTATATTGGTTTATCAGAACATGGTATTAAAGAAAGAATTCAACAACATTGGAATGAAAAAAAGGAGGCTGAAAGGCTAATTTTTGGACAAGTGTTTAATTCAATCCTTTCCGTTGATTCGTTTGGTGCTTTGGATAATACACGAATTTTTGTTAAAACTGGATGTAATCTATATAAAAATGAAGAACGTCTTGTTTATAACTTTGATAAAAGATTTCTATTGAATAGAACAGCTGGAGGTATAGGCAATATTGATACTTATACGGATGGTAAAATTTATTCACAAGTCGCTATAGTTTCAGAAATGAAGGTAAGAGATTTTACTCCTTTTATAGATGAAAAAAAATTATATGATCAGTGTAGTGAATATGATATTATGATGTATGAAAGTATATACAAAAGAAAAGATATTGAATAATATAATGGAGTCAATTATGGATATTAAAAATGAAGTATTAATATATGAATATAAAGATGGATTAACTGGAGTTGATTTTAAATTTATAGATGAAGATGTTTGGTTAATTCAAAATCAATTAGCTAATATATATAAGATAACACAAGAAAATATTTCAATGCATATATCAAATATTTATAAAGATAATGAATTACCAAGTTCAACTAATAAGAAAATCTTATTAGTTTAAAAAGAAGATAATCGAGATGTTAAAAAAATATATAATTAAAATGAATGATATTAATATAAATTGTGAGGTGAAAATATGGATTCAATAGAATATTGGGATAAAGTTGCTAAAGAAAAAACTTTTACTACACCATTTCAATTGGAACTTTTTAAAGAATATGTAGGTAAAGATAAAAAAGTAGTAGATATTGGTTGTGGTTATGGAAGAATATTAAAGGAGTTATTTGATAATGGGTATACTAATTTATTAGGAATTGATTTTTCTAATGAGATGATAAAACTTGCTAAAGAAAAATATTCATACATAAATTTTAAAGTTGCTAATGGAAAAAATTTAGAATTTGAGAATAATAGTATAGATTCTATTATATTGTTTGCAGTACTTACTACTATATATGATAGTAAAAGTCAACAAGATTTGATTAAAGAAGTATATAGAGTGCTTAAAAAAGATGGTATTTTATATGTAAATGATTTTTTATTGAATGATAGTGATTTATATTTGAAACGATATAATAAATATAAAAATATATATCATGAATATGGTGTTTTTGAATCTAGTGATGGAGGAGTTTTTAAACATCATAGTGAAGAATATTTTAATGAATTATTAAGTGATTTTAAGTGTGAGAAAGAAAAAGTTTTAAAATTTAAGACTATTAATGGACATACTTCAAATGGAGTTTATTATTTAGGTAGAAAAAGAGGTTAAATTTTAAAATAAAACTAATATAAATTGGTTAATAACAATTTAGTTAAGAACATTCTTAAAGTATTATAAAATAAAGAAAAAGTAAAAAATACATCTTTCATATTTTTTATATAATTAGCAAAAAAATGATATAATTTATCAAAAATAGCTAAATATTTGTGATTTTTTGTTAGGGAGTTGGAAAGTGATTACAAAAGTTAAGAACATATAAAAAGAGGTGAATATAATGAAAAAAAATGAAGTGACAATTAGATCTAGTGCAGCCGAATATTTAATTTTTATTGCTGCAACAGGTGATGATAAAGAATCAATTGAAGTAAGATATGAAGATGAGAATATATGGTTAACACAAAAAATGCTTTCAACTTTATATAAAGTTGAAATAAACACAATTAATTATCATATTAAAAAAATCTATAGTGATAATGAATTAAGTGAAGATTCAACTATTCGAAAATTTCGAATAGTTCAAAAAGAGGGTAATCGTGAAGTATCTAGAGATGTAGTTCATTATAATCTTCAAATGATAATAGCTTTAGGTTTTAAGGTTGATAATGATAGAGCTGTTCAATTTAGAAAATGGGTTAATGAAATAGTTAAAGAATATACTATTAAAGGTTTTGCTATGGATGACGATAGGCTTAAAAATGGTGGTTCTATATTAACTGAAAAATATTTTGATGAATTACTAGAAAGAATTAGAGAAATAAGGTTGTCAGAAAGAAGATTTTATCAAAAAGTAACAGATATATATGCTACAAGTATAGATTATGATAAGGATTCTAAAACAACTCTTGAGTTTTTTAAAACGGTTCAAAATAAAATGCATTATGCTGTTTCTGGAAATACTGCAGCTGAAATAATATATAATAGAGCTGATGCAAGTAAAGAACATATGGGATTAACTAATTGGATTGATGCTCCAGATGGTAAGATTATGAAAAGTGATGTTGTAATTGCTAAAAACTATCTTAGTGAAGAGGAACTGTATTCATTAAGAAGAATTGTTTCGGCATATTTAGATTTAGCAGAATCAAGAGCAGAAAGACACATACCGATGACTATGGAAGATTGGTCTAATAGACTAGATGAGTTTTTAAAATTAACTGATAGAGAAATATTAGAAGATGCTGGAAAAATTTCGCATAGAATTGCATGTGATAAAGCTGAATCTGAATTTGAAAAATATAGAATAGTACAAGATCAACTATATATTAGTGATTTTGATAAATATATAAGTGAACTTGAAAATTTAGAAGAAAAATCTGATGAAAGTTTTAATTAAATAAACTATTTCAAATTTTAAAATAGTTGAACTTATAAGAAATGCTTATAATTTGAATAATATTATTTGATATCCGTCGAATTCGACGGAATATGAATTTAAAGTGTTCAAATTTGAACACTTTATAAAAAGAGGGTGAGAAAAATATGAATAAAAATGAAAATACAAATAATCAAAAATATACAATAATATCATTTGTAGCTGTAAGCAATGAAAATGTAAATAAATTTGTAGAAGAAGATAACAATAATAATATATTTATTAATGCATTTGATGATATATACTATTTAGTATTAGCGAATAAATCAAATTTAGACGAAAGATTATTAGTAAATGACAATTATAGATATTTAAAGAACAGTTCAGAGATTGAAAATTTAAATAATACAATAAAAATTGATGATTTGCTAAAAAAGTATGTAGAAGAAAATGATAGATTTATTATTATACATAGTTATGCAAATGAATATGAAGAGTCATTGGCAATGAAATTATTTAAAAATATCATTAATAGTAATAAGGAATGTGTGAATGTATTTTTAATTCCGCCTACATTTACAGGTAAGGTTGATTTATTTCTAAAATTTAAGTATGAACTATTAAACTCATCAGCAAAAAATTATTATTTTGCTTGTGATGATATACTACCAAAACTTCCTTCAGATTTATCATTAGGACAGTTAAATGCATTTTTTTACAAATGTTTGTTTGAAATTGCATATAGTGTTGGAACAAATTTTAATGTAAGTGATATTTTAGATAAAATAATATCTAATGTTAAAACAAATATGAAAACTAATATATTTGAGTATGAAGATGAAGAATTTGGTAAAATAAAATTTGAATTGCTTGAGGATAGAGCGATAATTTTAGAACCTATAGTAATATTTGACAATAAAAATATCTATCCGGAAATATCATTTGATTATAAAGGATGTGGACAAACATTAAGTGAATTTAAAAAAAATATTTCATCATATGTTAACGTTTTAAAAAATATAATAAGTAAAAAAGATGATATATTAAATAGTTTATATGATAAAGCTTTAGAATTATATATTAATTGGGAAGAAGTAACTGAATCAAATATTGATTATGTAAAAGAGCATACTTCAATAAGTTTTATTGATATATATGATGGACAAGCAAATATTAAAGCAGCTGGATATGATAAAGATAAATTACTTTTAGGAGGTCATTTTATTGAGGCTATTATTGATAGTAATGAAATAGATTCTAAAAATATAGAATGGAATATATTTTAATGGATTAATAAAGTCTATTGAATGAAAATAAAACTAATATAAACTGGTTGATTTCAATTTAGTTAAGAATATACGAAAGCCCCTATAAACAAAGGTGTTTCTCAAAATACATCTTGCCTGTTTTTAAGAAAAATGGCTAAAAATTGCAAAAAAATGCAAAAAATAGGTATTTTTTTATTAAGAAGTTGCAAGTTGATTACAGAAGTTAAGAACATATAAAAAAGAGGTGAAATAATGGAATTTAATTTTTTAGAGGAACAAGAAAAAATAATGTTAGCAAATGAACACATTAATGGGATAATAACTAAATATAATGAAATATTAATGAATTTAAGCGATAAAGAAAAAAATGTAATGCAACTTTATTACTATTTTAAAAAATTAGATACTTTTAAGTCGATGACACCAAAAGGTAATTATTGGGACGACAAAAGAGAAAAGTATATAAATAAAGGATTAGAAATAATTAAAAATCTTGGAACAAAAACTTTTTCAAATATACATAGTTTAGATGAAATAAGAAAAAATGTTGATAGTTATATGAGTAATAGTGATTTATTAAATATTATTACTAGTTTTTCTTTAGAAATAAAATCAGCATATAAAAAATATTGTGACTATGTTTATACTGTTTTACCTATATCGGGTATAAAAGAACTTGAAGAAAGCAGACATAGAGAAAATCAATATTTAAATAGTATTAATAATGGTGTATTTGCTACTGCAACAATGGAAAGTATTGAAAAATACATTGCTAGAGCTAATGTTGGTGGTATGATAGTTCATGGCAATGAAATTGAATATCCATCTAATCCATTTTTAAATATTAGTGAAGAAGGATTAACATTAATAAAACCTGTTTCAATATATTTAAGTAATGTTGATTTATTTGAACCACAATTTGATTATGAAATAGATTCTAATGGTATTCCACATTTTGTTTATGGAGGAGAATGGATTGCTCCACATGAAAAAGTTCCATGTATAGAAAAACAAACAACATATTTACCAACCTCATTCCTAGAAAATAATATAGTGTATTATCAAGAAAATGGTGAAATGATTCAAATTAATAAAGAAATTAAAAAATTATAACAAAGGAGGTAATACTTATGAATGAAAATAAAACTAATATAAACTGGTTGATATTGATTTAGTCTAACTATTTTTGGACATCCCATAAAATAAGGAAAACTAATATTTTGTAATTACATTTTTTTTATGAATAATTACTAAAAAGTATTAAATAATTGTAAAAAATAGCCAAAAATAACATAGTATTTTTTACTTGGTATTGACGGTTAAACTTTTATAAAAATGAGGTGATTATTTTGAATTTAATAGATACATTAAATACAAGTTATGAATATGTTTGTGATAACTCCAGAAATGTAAAAATAAATTATGATAAAATTGATGATTTAATTGATCAGATTAATAACTCAAAAGTTGATTATTGGTTAGATCCAAATCCATATGGTTTAATGGATATGGATGTAAAAGAAATAATTAATTTCTTATTCATATATCATGCAATAGGAGATTATTGCTTTTGGGGAGATCCTAAATGGGAAGTAAAAACAGATCTAGGTGTTATGGATGGGTCTTATGCAATAATGTACTTAATACTAAATAGATTTAAATCAAATAATAATTTTGAAATTAGTTTTGATGAATTTAAAGAATTATTAAAAGGAAATGTAACAATTCCATTGTTAGAAGATAGATATCAAAATTTAGTAGAAATGAATAGATTTCTTAAATCTAAAAATAAGTCATTCTATGAATTAATTAAAGAATTAAACATTGATAGTGAATTATTTGAATTTATAGTTAATAATTTAGATTATTTTAAAGATATATCTAATTATGGAGGAAAAGAAATACTATTTTATAAAAGAGCTCAATTATTAACTTCTGATATTCTACATGTTAAAGAGAAGAAAGAAAATATTGAAGTAGATTATTCTCATTTAATTGGTTGTGCTGATTATAAAATACCTCAAGTTATGAGATGCTATGGTATGTTAGAATTCAGTGATAGTTTAGGAGATAAAGTTGATTCTAAAATAGAATTAAAAGAAGGTTCTGAAGAAGAAATAGAAATAAGAGCAAATACTTTAAAAGTAATAAACTATATATATGAAAGATTAGATAAAAAATATTCTCGCATGGATATAAATGATTTTATATGGCTACTAGGTCAAAATAAATCTCAAATGACTAAACCATATCATAGAACATTAACAAAACATTATTAAGCCATATGCCCGGGCAACTATCTTGGTTAACTTGGTATTGGATTAGTCTAATTACGATAAATGACTTAAAAAAGGACGAAATAGTACTAAATTTCGCCTTTTTTATGCTATAATTGAATAGAAATGGAGTGATTCCTATGGATAATAGAACTAATATAAATTGGTTGATTACGATTTATAGTAACTTTTGGAGAAACTCTTTATTTATAAGGTTTTGCGAAGAATAACATCTTGCATGTTTAATATATAATATTATGAATTTTAATAAAAAATAGTCAAAAAAATATTATGAATTTTAATAAAAAATAGTTAAAAACGGCTAAAACAAGATAAAAATAACATAGGAATTATAGTGTTGATTACGACACAGTAACTCATGTAAAAGAGGTATGTTTATGAATTATAAATTGATAAAATCATCAAGTAAAGATATAGAAAAATTAATTGAATACAAAAAAAGAACAATCTTTGAATATGCTAAAGATTTACCTGATGATGAAATTAATAAAATAAATAATTATGTAAAAAATAATGTTTTAAAATTACTTAATGATTATTCTAATATAATTGTAGATAATAAAGTAATAGGTTGTTTACTATTAACAAATAAAGACGATAACATATTGTTAGATGAAATATATATTGAACAAGAATATAGAAATAAAGGTATTGGAACAGATATAATAAAAAATGTAATAAATGAAAATGATATAATATATTTATGGGTATATAAAGAAAACGTAAAAGCAATCTCATTGTATAAAAAACTAGGATTTAACGTGATAGATGAAACTGATTCTAGATATTATATGAAGTATAGCACGTAAAGGAGTTGATGTTGATGAATGAAAATAAAACTAATATAAACTGGTTGAGAACAATTTAGTCAAGACCACGCCTAAATCTTTATAATATAAGGAAAAATCCCAAAATAGATCTTACATGTTTTATATAAAAATATGTTGAAATAAGTAAAAAATAGTTAAAATTGAGTATTTTTAAGTAAAAATTGCTTTGGAATTGATATGGTGAGAACGGCTAGTTAAGACCAGTAAAAAATGAGGTGAAATAATGGTAGTAAATGAAATTACAGTAAATGATTATTTAACTAAATCAAATTTACCAGATAGTGACTACGTAATTAATCCATATGTTGGTTGTACACATGGTTGTAAGTATTGTTATGCATCTTTTATGAAAAGATTTACTGGTCATAAAGAAAACTGGGGAGAAACTGGGGAGATTTTATTGATATTAAAAGATGTAATAAACCGATCGATTTAAGAAAAATTTCAGGTAAAAATATATTTTTATCTTCAGTTACTGATTGTTATAATCAATATGAAAAAGATTTTTGTATTACAAAAAATATATTAGAACAGTTAATCGATTCAGATTGTAATTTATCTATTTCTACAAAGTCAAAATTAATTTTAAGAGATATTGATTTATTAAAACAAATGAAAAATTTGATAGTTTGTATATCTATAAATACATTGAATGAAAAGTTTAGAAGTGATATGGATAATGCAAGTACTATAAAAGAAAGAATGGATACATTAAAAGAATTGCACAATAATGGAATTTATACTGTATTATTTATGTCGCCAGTCTTTCCTTATATAACTGAATGGAAAGAAATAATAGATCAGACAAAAGATTATGTTGATGAATATTGGTTTGAAAATTTAAATTTAAGGGGCAATTATAAAAAAGAAATCTTAGACTATATTAGAACTAATTATTCAGATTTATACTCAGATTATATTGATATATATTTAAAGAAAAATAATAAATATTGGAAAGATTTAGCTGAAGAAATAAATAATTATTGTAATCTAAATAACATTAATTATACAAATTATTTCTATCATAAAGAATTAGTTGAGAAGAAGAAAGAAGGTAATTAAATGATTGAAAATTTTTTAATAGAAGCAAAAAAGCAAACATACGCTAATGAAAATGCTCCAAAAATTGATAGTTCAAGATTGAATTCTAAAGATTACGAATATAAAAAAGGTAATATGATTTATCATGATACCTATTTTGGTGGTACGAACTTTATTGGAGACGAACTTTATTGGAGAAGAAGTTGTTTATATAGATAATCAAACATATTGGGCTATGAATTATTATGGAACAACTTTAGATGAAACACTAGGCGAAGAAGCTATGGATAAAGCTTTAAGACCAGCTCTTATGAAAGTGGGAGAAGATGTTAACGTAATTCCTGTAAGAGGACCAAAGGAATTTATTAATGGTGAATATAAGTACACTTTTGAAATAAGAGGAGACATAAACTGTTTTAATGGTATAGAGAGTGTATATAAAAATGATGTTAAGATATATGAATTAAGATGTACAGGTGGTTTAATTAAATAAAATTGAAGGAGTTGATCCAAATGAATGAAAATAAAACTAATATAAACTGGTTGTAATTATTTGCAAAACTCCTATAAAATAAGGAAAAAACAAGTATATGCTTGTTACATAATTTAATAAAAATATAAAAATAATAATAAAAACAATTAAAAAAGTATCAAAAATGGCATAGTATTTGATACTTGGTATTGACGGTTAAAGTTTTAGTAAAGAGGTGGAAGTATGCTTGATTTATCTAATATATATAAAATAACAAAACAAATAGATGAGCAATTTGCATTATATTATGGTAATGAAGAAGAAATAGTGCGAAAAAATAGATTAGAATTATTAGTTGAACTTGGTGAATTAGCTAACGAAACTAGATGTTTTAAGTATTGGTCTATAAAGCAAACAGGAGAAAAAGAAAAAGTATTGGAAGAATATATAGATTGTTTATTTATGACTTTATATTTTTCTAATATTACTGGCATATCATTAGATGAAGAATTTCCATCTTCATTAAATGGTGATATAATTGATACGTTTTTAAGTTTAAATAAATTCGCAAGTAGTATAAGTGTTGTACCTAAAAAAGAAGAAGTTAAAAAAATATTGGTAGAATTAGATCATCTTGCTAAACTACTTAATTTTACAATAGAAGATTTAGAAAGAGTTACAAAAATTAAAACTAAAATTATTGAAAGCAGATTCAATAGTGAGTATTAAAAAGGAGTTGATCCAAATGAATGAAAATAAAACTAATATAAATTGGTTGATTACGATTTATTTAACCTCTTTAAGGAATCCTTTGTTTGTAAGGCTTTGCGGAATTTAACATCTTGCATGTTTTATGTAATAATATGTTAAAATAGACAAAAATTAGTAAAAAATGACTATTTTTATTGAAAAATAATGGAGGAATTAGTAAGGTGATTACACCTTTTAACCCCCCCAGAGAAAATGAGGTGAAATAATGAAAGATTATATATTTATAATAGGACCTAGTGGAGTTGGTAAAACAACATTTGCTAAAGGTTTATTTGAACATTATAAAGGTGTTTACTTTGAACAAAATATGATTCCTGAATTTGGTATACCTGATAATGTAGATGAAGGCAAATATGAAGAAGAAATATTGTGGGAAAGCTCTATTGAATTATTAAAATATTTCCATAATAAAGGAATTAAAAATATTATTGCTTTGGATTTTAATGATTTAAGAACTAGAGAAATACCAACAACCTTTAAAGGTACTAATTTTATTACTCTTAAATTAATTTCATCTATTTATGAACAAAATAAGAATCAAATGTTAGAACGTGGTGAAAAAGGATTAGTTGATTTAGAGCTACTTGAAGTATCAACTAAAAAGATAATGAATAGAGAATTACTTCCTAATGAAGTATTATTAGATGTTGCTAATAAATCAAAAGAAGAAGTATTAAAAGAGGCAATTAATATTATAGATAATTATGATTGTAAATTAGATTATGAATATACAGAACCATCAAAAGAATCATTTTATTCTTGGGTTCAAAGTGATGGATTAAGGAAGTGATTTTTAATGAATAATGAAGAAAAAAACTTACAAAAAACGAACATTAACTGGTATCCAGGTCATATGGCTAAAACCAAAAGATTAATAATTGAAAATATAAATTTAATAGATGTTGTATATGAGGTAATAGATGCTAGAATGCCTTATTCATCTAAGATAAAGGATATTGATAATTTTATTAAGGATAAAAAGAGAATATTAATTATGACTAAAATTGATTTATGTGATATGGATGAAACTAATAAATGGATTAAATATTATCAAGGATTAGGTTATAAAGTAATATGTTTAAATTTAGAGGGTAATACTAATTTAGATAATTTAATTAAAATGACTACTGATATTATGAAGGAAGAGAATGAAAAAAGATTAAGTAAAGGTATGAAAGTTAGAAAGACTAGAGTACTTGTTGTTGGAATTCCAAATGTTGGTAAAAGTACTTTAATTAATAGATTAGTTGGTAAAAAGGTAGCTAATGTTGGTAATATGCCTGGTGTTACTAAAAATTTAAATTGGATAAGAATTAATGATAATATAGAACTACTTGATTCTCCTGGTATTTTATGGCCTAAATTAGATGAAGAGAATGTTGCTTTTAATTTAGCTAGTCTGACTTCTATTAAGGAAGAAATATTACCTATTGATGAAGTTGTTATTTATATATTAAATACATTAAATAAATATTATTCTAATATATTAAAAGAAAGATATGGTATTGATTATATTAGTGATGATATAGAAGAAACTTTAGAAAGTATTGGTAGAATGAGAGGTTGTCTTGTACGTGGTGGGGTAGTTGATTATGATAAAGTTTATAGTGTTGTTATGAATGATATAAAAAGTGGATTAGTGAAAGGAATTACGTTTGATAGATATGAATAATTTAAATGCATTAGTACTTGCTTATTTAGGTGATAGTATTTATGAAATAATTGTTAGAAAACATTTAATAAATATGGGTATTGCGAAAGTAAAGGAATTACAGAAGGAAAGTATTAAATATGTAAGCGCAAGTAGTCAAGCTAAATTTTTAAAAGAGATGATGGATAATAATATTTTTAGTGATGAAGAATTAAAAATAATTATGAATGCTCGTAATCATAAAAACAATCATAAGCCTAGAAATTGTGATATAATTACTTATAAGTATGCAACGGGATTAGAGGCTTTAATAGGATATTTATATTTAAATGATAATAAAGATAGAATTAATGAAATTATGAATTACATTTTAAAGTAGGGTGATATAATGCTTAAAGATAATGGCTTTAAACTTGGTGTTTATGATTATTTTTGTAAGAGTGTTAATGATAGTAGAAAAGGTGTTTTCTTAATTACTGATAAACAGAGTGTTTTTTATTCACAAGTAGAAGGTGACTATTATACACATGATGAAATTCGAATTGAAATTGAAAAACTTATTTATCCTAATAAAAATATTAATGGATTTGATGAGATAGATCATAATAATATATTTATTGCTTCTTTAGGACATGAATTACTTGTAGAGATACCTGATGGTAGATTAAGTTATTCAAAATTTTTACTATTTTTAAATGTATTAAGAGAAATGGATAGGTTTAATAGTAAAAAATTGAATATTAAAAAAGTAGAGTTATTAATATTAAAACGTGGTGGAACTATTTATAAGAGTGAAAAGCCTAATATGGATGATGTTATATTTGAATTAAAAAAGTTGATAGTACACGATACTAATTTAGAAGATGAGAAAATAATTGGAAATACATTAGATAAAGATACTATTATTAATTGTATAAAGTATCAAATTGATTTGGAAAGCTGTGAGTGTTTAAGTGATTTAGATGTATCTTTAAAAAGATGTGAAAAATATAATAATGATAATTATTATTATCCATATTTTAAAGAGATTTTTAGTGATTATGAGAGTACTAAAAGGATATTTGATGAATTAGAAAATAAATATGATGAAGATACACCTATAACAAATATTACATATGATAATATTTTGGATAAATTAAATAGTTTTAGTAGTGTTAAAATACATTAAAGGGAGATAAATATGTTAGTATATGGTAAGAATGTTTGTTTAGAATATTTAGAAAGTAATAAAAAAATTAATAAAATATTTTTAAGTGATAAATTTAATGATAATGAAATAAAAGATTTAATCAATAGAAGACATATAAATGTTAAACATGTTAGTAAAAATGATATGGATAGAAAATGTAGTGGTCTTCATCAAGGAATTATTATGGAAGTTGAAGATTATGAATATGCTAGTATTGATTGTATTTTAAATAAAGATAATGCTTTAGTAGTTATATTAGATCATATTGAAGATCCTCATAATTTTGGAGCTATTATTAGAACATGTGAAGCTGCTGGAGTAGATGCGATAATTATACCAAATGATAGAAGTGTATGCGTAAATGCTACTGTAATTAAGACTAGTGTTGGTACTACGGAGAAGGTAAATATAATAAAAGTTACTAATTTAGTTAATACAATTAATGAACTTAAAAAAAATGGTTACTGGATATTTGGTACTGATATGGATGGGGAAGATTATACTAAATTAGATTATAAAGGTAAAACTTGTATTATATGTGGCAATGAAGGTAAAGGAATGAGTCCTATAATTACTAAAAATTGTGATTTTATTGCTAGTATACCTATGAATGGAAGTGTTAATAGTTTAAATGCTTCTGTTGCTACAGGAATTATTTTATTTGAAGCAGTTAATAAAAGGAGATAGTTATGGATTATTCTAATTATAATGATTATGAATTACTAGATTTTATTTATGAAGGAAATGAAGAAGCTAATAATATTATTTTAGAAAAATATGATCCTTTGATAGGCTCGATAGCTAATAAAATGCTTAAATATTGTCATAATAATGGTCTTGATTATAATGATTTACGTCAGGAAGGTTATATTGGGCTTAATTATGCAATTATCCATTTTAGGGAAGAAAAAAATGTTGTTTTTTATACATATGTTAAAAAGTGTATTGAAAGAAAAATTATAAGTACTATTATTGGTTCTACAAGATTAAAACATAAAGCATTAAATGATTCTTTTTCTTTTGATACAGATGATAAGATTTTAGATAGATGGTTTAAATCAGAAAGTAGTAATCCTTCAAAAATAGTTGAAAATGCTGAACTTGCGGAAGAAATAATTAAAAAGGTTAGGAAAAAATTAACTAGTATGGAAGAACAAGTTTTTGAATTAATGCTTAGTGATTTTAATTATAAGGAGATTGCTGATATATTGGATAAGGATTCTAAGGCTATTGATAATGCTATTCAAAGGATTAGAGTTAAAGTTAAAGATGTAATGAATGATTGTATAAATAGATAATTTTATCTATTTTTTTTATTTTTTTTTTAAATATGTCGAAAAATATTTAAAAATGTGATACAATTATAATAGGAGTGATAGTATGGGCATAGGAAAGTTAAAATTAGTTTTAATTATTGTTACTTTTGCTGCTTTTGCTTTTTTAATTGTTGTCTTAATTGTTAGACATGGAAAAAAGAAAAAAATTAAACGTGCTTTAGAAGAACTTGAAATAGAAAAAAATAAACTTGCTAGTTCACCAATTGTTCCTGAACTTGCTAAAGTTGAGGCATTTTTAAATAATGAAAAATTAGAAGTTTTATATAAGGAATGGACAGATAGATTAAATCAGATAAGGGAAACACAAATACCTAGATTATCTGATATGTTACTTGAAGCTGAATATTCTTTATCACAAAGAGACTATAAACAAACTATTTATAAGATTGCAAAGTTAGAAATGGAATTATATAAAGTAAGAACTAATTCAGATTTTTTACTTGGTGAAATTAAAGAAATTACTAATAGTGAAGAGAAGAATAGATCTATTATTACTAAGTATCGTGCTAAATATCGTGAGTTATATCAAAAATTTAATGATACAAAATCAGAATTTGGTATATTTGCTACTAATGTTAAGGCTCAATTTGAAGTAATTGCTAAAAGATTTGAAGATTTTGAAAGTATTATGGATAATAATGAGTTTACGGAAGTTAATAAGATTGTTACAATTATTGATGAACTTATTAAGCATATGGAAATTGTTATTGAAGAAGTTCCATCAATATCATTACTTACTGGTACTATTTTACCTAAGAGAATTGATGAAATTGTTGATACTTATAATAAAATGGTTGAAGATGGATATCCTCTTGATTACTTGAATGTTGAATATAATATTAATGAATCTAGTACAAAGATTAAAGATATTATTGAACGTACAAAAAATTTAAATATGGAATCAAATTTATTTGAACTTAAGGTTATACTTGATTATTTTGATTCTTTATTTGCTGATTTTGAAAATGAAAAGATAGCTCGTAAGTCGTATGAAGATACTAGTTATAATTTTAAAAATAAGCTTGCTAAAGTTAATGAGATTGTAGATGATATTTTTGAACAGCTTGATGAAGTTAAAAATGTTTATAATTTGAGTGATGAAAATGTAGAATCTTTAAAAGATTTACGTAAAGAACTTCAAGAAGTTAATAATAATTATAAAGTTTTACTTGATCATACAGGAAATCATACTTTTGCTTTTTCTAAGTTAGTTCATGAAATAGAGGGCTTATCTGGTAATTTAAATAAAATAGAAGAAAAATTGGATAATTCTTTGGATGCTATTGGAAGTATGAGAGATGATGAAGTTAGAGCTCGTCAGCAATTAGAGGAAATTAAAATGGTATTAAAGGAATCTAAATTAAAGATGAGAGATTATAAATTACCTTTTATTCCTGATAGTTATTATGTTGAACTTAAGGAAGCTAGTTTAGCTATTAAAGAAATAGTTAAAGAGTTAGATAAGAAACCTATTACTATTGAAGTACTTAATACAAGAGTAGATACTGCTAGGGATTTAGTTTTAAAGCTTTATACTAAAACTAAAGATTTACTTAGAACGGCTATGATGAGTGAGACTGCTATTGTATATGGTAATAGATATAGAAGTTATTATGAAGATGTTAATAGAACACTTAATTATTCAGAACAATTATTTTATAAAGGGGAATATGAAAAGTCATTAGAAAATTCTATAAGTATTTTAAATAGGATAGAGCCTGGTATTTATAGCAAATTAATGAATTTGAATGAAAAATAGTGCTTTATAAGCACTTTTTTGGTAGGAGGAGTTTATGTTAAAGTTTGATTTTAATACATTTATGCATATAGATGGTGAAAATGATTATAATTATAAAATTCATGATATTAGAGAAAAATTAGAAAAGAAAGAATCAATGTTAGATTGGTATGATGTCGATACTACTATTTCTAAGAGTGAATTTGATAAAATTGTTAAAGTTAGTAATTATGTTAGAAAAAATGCAGATGTATTTTTAGTTATTGGTATAGGTGGTTCTTATTTAGGTAGTAAAGCTATTATTGATATGTTTAAGCCATATTTTAAGAAAGATGATGTTGAAATAATATTTGCTGGTTTTAGTTTATCATCTACTTATTTAAAGGAATTACTTGATTATATTAAAGATAAAGAAGTAATTGTTAATGTTATTTCTAAAAGTGGTACTACATTAGAGCCTAATATTACTTTTAATGCGGTATATGGCATAATGAAAAAAAAATATAATAAAACACAACTTCAAAAAAGAATTATTATTACTACTGATAAGAAAAAAGGTAAGTTAAGAGAATTAATTAATAAAGAAAAGTTTATTTCTTTTAAAGTTCCAGATAATATAGGTGGAAGGTTTTCTGTTTTTACAGCAGTTGGACTTTTACCTATAGCTGTTAGTAATATAAATATTATGAGGCTTTTAGAAGGAGTTAGACGTGGTAAAAAAAATATTGATAAATGTTTTATATATGCAATTATAAGAGATATTTTATATAAAAAAGGTAGAAAGATTGAATCTTTTACAGTATATGAACCAAAATTATATTATTTTACTGAGTGGATTAAGCAATTATTTGGTGAAACTCAAGGTAAGAATAATTTGGGATTATTTCCTGTATCTGTTGTAAACTCTAGGGATCTGCACTCTTTAGGTCAGTATTATCAGCAAGGAGATCCTATTATATTTGAAACTGTTATTAATGTAGTTAATAATAAGGATATAAAAGTTACTAATAAATCTTTAAATAAAATAAATAATATAGCTACTATAAAAGTAGCTGAAGCACATGCACCTCATACACCAAGTAATATTATATGTATGGATCATTTAAATGAAGAAAATGTTGGAGAACTTATGTATTTCTTTATGGTTTCTGCATCAATTGGTGCTTATTTACTAGGTGTAGATCCATTTAATCAACCAGGTGTTGAGGATTATAAAAAATTGCTTATGGAAGGAATTAAAAAAATTTAGGAGGTTATTTGTGGAAAATTTTGAAAATGATATTCAAGAACAAAAAAGTAATTTTAAAAGTTTAGAGGATAAAATAAAGGCAGTTATTAGTGGTTGTAGTTCTAAAACTTTAAAAAGGGTTGATGAAAATATAGATGGTGTGAGAAATTCTAATAGAGGTGAACAACATATCTTAGAAAATGGATTGTCAGTTTATATTTTTTATAAAGATGATCAACCAATTAACTATTGGGTTTCTTCATCTCCTTTATATGAAGAATATGAATTTACTAATCATTTTGGTGTTCATAAAGGTTTTAAATATTCTGGAGGTGCTGGAATAGAATATACTAGTGGAGGACGTGATAATAGTTTAGTTTTTAATGCTACTAATTATTATAATGGTAAGCAATTAGGGATTATTGGAAATCAATATGGTAGGTTAACTAAGTTAGCGGATACTGTTCCTACTATGAGTGGAGGATATAGTTTAGAATTTTCTACTGCTAGTCCATTAGTTGCAGATATGTTTAATGTCTCTAATTATCATGATTTAGGTAAATATGAAGATAAATGTGATTTGGAAAATTATTTAAAAAGTTTTCAACCTAAGTCTGATAATTCTAAAACTATAGTTTCTGATTTACAGGATTGTTTATCTAAAGTATCTGAAATTGTTAAGTCAAAGGAGCAATCTTATGATAAAAAAGGATTTTTAAAAAAGTTATTAAGTAAAAATAAATCCTTAGATGCTGAAATTAATTCTTTTGAGGCTTTTGGTAAGGGAAGTAAATAATATGAATTTTATTGATAGTATTATAGATAAGATATCTGAAAAAGAAGAATTGATTGATAGTTTAAGTGATGCTTAAATTGATTATTTAATAAATTATTTGCAAGTAAAAATTAAGGAAAAAGAAAACATTTTAAAAGAATTAAAAGAAAATTATAATAATTGATAATATGGAGGATGAATATGTTTTGTAATAAATGTGGGGAAAAAAATCCTGATGATTCACAATTTTGTATTAAATGTGGATTAAAGATGAGTAATGATATTAAAGATAATAAAAAAGAAAAAGAAGATATAGCTGTGGGGGAAAATGATTTTAATAATGAAAATGCTATGATGAAAAATTCAAATAATTCAAAAAAAGTTTTAATAATTGTTTTTTCAATTGTTGGTGGTTTAATTGTTATAGGAATTGTAATACTTTTATTATGGCTATTTGTATTTAAAAGGGGTGTTGATACTTATAAGGATTTATCTAATAATGTTAAAGATAATGTAATTGATAATTTTAATAATAATAAAGATGATAATAAAGATAATAGTGAAGGAGATAAGGAAGAAGTTAAACAAAAATCTGGTTTGAAAATTTTATTATATAAATCAGTTAATAGTGAATATATTAGTAGTTATAATAGTTCTTTAGATAGTAAAAACTATTATGATAATGATAATTTTACTAATATTGGTAATTATGAATGTTATAGTAATAATTGTATTTATAAGGATGGATATGGTAATTTAATTCTTGTTTATGATGATGGTTTTATTTTATATGATATTAATACTAAAGAAGAGGTTAAATTAAATATTGATGTTGATTCATCTAATAATATAAGGTTTATTTATTATGATAAAAAAGCTTATGGACTTAGTGTATTAAATAATAATAAATTTGCTTATTATGATTTGAATCAAAATAAGTATATTACTGGTTTTGAGTATAGTGGTTTTAATAGTGATGGTGCTCTTAAGTTTAATATGATAATTGGTTATAAAATGTCTGAGTCTGATGATATTGGTATGTATTCTGATGGTAATTATTATTTAATTAATGTAAAAAATGGTAATATTGAATATAATACTGATATAATACGTTATTTTGGAGCTCTTGAATTAAATAATCATATTTATTATTCTAAATTAGTAGTTGATAATGAAGTTAGTAATCGTGAAATATATAATGATAAATTAGTTCGTATAGTTGATAATGTTAAAAATGTTGGACTTATTGATAATGGTAATATAATGATTGAAAATGATAAAAATGGATTTAATATTTATAATTCAACTGGTAATTTGGTTAAAGAAAGTAAGGAATATACTAAAATTATGTTAATTGTTGATAATTATGTAGCAGTTATTGATAATGGATATTTAAAATTAATTGATTCAAATGAAAAAGAAGTTGCTAATTTTACTAGTTGGAATGATAATATGAAATTTCATAGCATGATATCGGGATATTATAATGATTCTACTTCTAAAGTACATGGAGTATATTTGGTTGTTGAAGATGAATCTATTCCTGATGGTACTAAAGGAAGAGGTAAAGAATACTATTATGGTACTGAAAATGGTGAAGTTGGTGTTATTGAACTTGAGTATGTAGGTGGATATGCTAAACCTGTATTATATTTATATCCAGAAGTGGAAACTAATGTTGAAGTTACTTTTGAAAAACAAAATATGTTAACTACTACATATCCAAAATATATTAATAAATGGAATGTAAAAGCATTTCCAAATGGTGATTTATATGATGAAAATGGTAGATATTATTATGCATTATACTGGGAAGAAATAAAAAATCATGATATTGATTTTAGTGAAGGTTTTTATGTTACTAAAGAAAATGCTATAAAATTTTTAGAGGAAAAATTAGATATTATTGGATTTACTCAAAGAGAAGCAAATGAGTTTATTATGTATTGGTTACCTATTTTAGAATCAAATGGTCAAAGTTTAGTTTATTTTGAGTTAACAGGTGAAAGAGAAGCATATAATAGATTAAATATTAGTCCTAAACCTGATTCTATGTTAAGAGTAGCTATGCATGTAAAGAAAGTTAATAATAAAGTAGATATTAAAGAACAACAATTAGATACATTTAATAGAGTTGGTTTTAGTGCTATTGAATGGGGTGGAATAATTCATTAAAAGATGACAGTGATGTTATCTTTTTTTCATATTTATAATTATTATTCATATTATTTAGTGGTGAAATTATGAAAAAATTAATATCATTTCCTCATATGGCTGATTATTATGTTCCTGCTAAATATTTTTTTAGTCATATTTTAGATTGTGATATAATGGTTGCTCCGCCAATTACTAATAAGACAATTGAACTTGGGAGTAAATATAGTCCTGATTTTGTATGTACTCCATTTAAGTTTACACTTGGGTCTTTAATTGAAAGTCTAGAAATGGGCGCAAATATAATACTACAATATGGTGGTGGATGTAGATATGGTTATTATTATCAATTACAAGATAAGATATTAAAAGATTTAGGATATAATTTTCAAATGATTAATTTGGTTACTGCTGGTAAGACTGATATTAAAGATATTATAAAAAAATTAAAAATGATTGATTGTAAGTTTTCTAAAATAAAGGGTTTATATTATTTATTAATTACTAAAAAGATGATTGAATATATGGATAATATTGATGATTATATTCGTAAAAATATTGGATTTGAAATTAAAGGTGGAGAATTAATTAAATTAAGAGATCAAATGTTATTAGAATTTAGTAATATTAGTGGTTATTTTAATTTAAAAAAAATATATAAGAAGTATTATAAAAAAATTATAAATATTAAAGTTAATAAGCCAAGTAAACATTTAAAAGTAGGTATTATTGGTGAATTATATAGTGTGATGGAAAAATGTGCTAATTACAATTTAGAATATGAACTTGCAAGTAAAGGGGTAGAGATTACTAGATTTATGAATGTTTCTTATTTATTATTTAAACAAAATAAAAAGGTTAAAAAATATTTGAAAGAACTTAAAAATGTTAAGTATAAAATGGGAGCAAATAGTTTAGATAATATTTATTTTACTAAATGGTTATGTGATAATAAATATGATGGAATAATTCATATTAAATCTTCTTTTTGTACACCGGAAATTACTTCGATGGGAGTTATTAATAAAATATGTAAAGAAAATGATGTTCCTGTTATTTTTTTTAGTTTTGATGCTAATACTAGTGAGGTTGGTGTTAAAACTAGATTAGAGGCATTTTATGATATGATAGAAATGAGGAAAAATAATGAATGAATGTTATTTAGGTATTGATATTGGTTCTATTTCTACTAAAGGAGTTGTTATTGATAATAATTATAATATAATTACTTCTTTATATATATGGACAAATGGTAATCCTATTGGTGCTGTTAGGAATTTAGTTAATGAATTAAAAAAGAATATACCTAGTAATTATGTTGTTAAAGGAATTGGTACAACTGGTAGTGCTAGAAAACTAATTGGGTTATTACTGGATGCTAATATTGTTAAAAATGAGATTACTGCTCATGCTATTGGTACTATTAATTATTATCCAGATGTAAGAACTATTTTGGAAATAGGAGGACAGGATTCTAAAATAATTTTAATTAATAGTGGTATTATTAGTGATTATGCTATGAATACTTTGTGTGCAGCTGGAACTGGCGCTTTTTTATCTAGTCAAGCTAAGAGACTTAATATTGATATTAATGATTTTAGTAATATGGCACTTATGAGTAATAATCCAGTTAAAATAGCTGCTAGATGTACAGTGTTTGCAGAATCTGATTTAATTCATAAAGCTAATTCTGGTTATAAGTTAGAAGATATTGTAGCTGGATTATGTAAGAGTATTGTTCTAAATTACTTAAATAATGTTGGTAAAGGTAAAAAAATAGAAGGACCTATTGTATTTCAAGGTGGAGTTAGTAAAAATAAAGGGGTTGTTAAATATTTTAAAGAAGTATTAGGTACTGATATTATTGTGGATGATAATAGTCATTTGATGGGTGCGATTGGAATAGCTATTTTATCTAGTAAAAATAAAAGTGATAAGATATATAATTTGAATATAAAAGATATTGATTTTGAAACTAAAGCTACTTCATGTATGGGATGTTCTAATAATTGTGAAATATTAAAGGTTTTTAAAAATAAAAAATTGGTTGATGCATGGGGAAATAGATGTAATAAAACTATAAAATTATAATTTGACAAGATATTAATAATATGATATTATATTCTTCGCCTAAAGGGGGAAAGAATATGAATAATTATAAATTTAATAAAAAAGCTATTAAAAAATATTTAAAAAGAGGTTTTGCTTTAATAAGTGCTACTTTTGTAGTTGCATCTTTTAGTGGATGTAGTGAAGAATTTATTGAAAAAGGTTTTGAACCTGATGATGCTAGTATTGTTGCAAGTAAAGTTGAAGAGATTAATCGAATTAGACGTGAAGAAATAATTTCTGAATGTATTAAAGAAGGTAGATCTAGACATTTATCAGATGAAGAAATTAATGATTTAATAAATGAAAAATTAGATAAAGAACATTTATTAAAAAAATCTGAAAAAGAAAATTGTGAAAGTAGTTTAAATAGTGAGTCTTCTTATGTAGAAGAAGAAACTTCTGTTTATTCTTATAATTAATTATGATTAATTTCATAATTTTTTTTCTTTGTATTGACAAAAAAATATTTATAGTGTATAACTTAAAAGTAAGCAAAAAGGAGGAAAATTATGACTAAAAATTTAGTAATAGTCGAATCACCTAGTAAAACAAAGCCTATTGAAAAGTATTTGGGTGCTGGATATAAGGTTTTATCATCAAAAGGTCATGTTAGAGATTTATCTACTAAAGGTAAATATGGTTTTGGTGTTGATATAGATAATAATTTTAAGCCTGATTATATTACTATGAAAGGTAAGAAAAGTGTAATTGATGAATTAAAAAAAGAAGCTAAGAGTGCTGATCATGTTTATCTTGCTACTGACCCTGATCGTGAGGGGGAGGCTATTAGTTGGCATCTTTATGATTGCTTAAAATTAAAAGATAATGATTATGATAGAGTTGTTTTTAATGAAATTACTAAAAATGCTGTAGTTGAAGCTTTTAAACATTCAAGAAAAATTGATAAGGATTTAGTTAATAGTCAAGAAACAAGAAGAATTTTAGATAGAATTATTGGTTTTAGATTAAGTAAATTAATTCAAAGTAAGACTGATGGTAGTAGTGCTGGTAGGGTACAAAGTGTTGCTTTAAAACTTATTGTTGATCGTGAAAGAGAAATTGAAAATTTTAATTCTGAAGAGTATTGGACTATTACTGGAGTGTTTGATAAGTTTGAGGCTGATTTATTTAAGTATTTAGATGATGAAATAAAGGTTTCTAATGAAGCTGAAGCTAATAATATAATAAGTAAGTTAAGTAATAAGTTTTATGTTGAAAGTATTGATAAAAAGCAAAAGCAAAAATTATCTAAAATGCCTTTTATCACTAGTACTTTACAACAAGATGCTTCTAATAAATTGGGTTTTAATGCTAAAAAGACTATGCAAATTGCACAAAAGTTATATGAAGGGATTGAACTTGAAAATGAGACTGTTGGTCTTATTAGCTATATGCGTACTGATTCTACTAGATTATCTCAAGATTTTGTAAATAGTGTATATCATTTTATTGAAGATAATTATGGTAAAGAATATGTAGGATTTGTAAAAAATAGTAAGAAGAAAGATAATGTTCAAGATGCTCATGAAGCTATTAGACCTACTAGTATTGATAGAACTCCTGATAAAGTCAAGTTTTATTTATCCAATGATGAGTTTAAGTTATATAGAATGATATATTATCGTGCTTTAGCTAGTTTAATGGCTCCAGCTATTACAGATAATACTACTTTAATACTTGATAATAATAATTATAAATTTAAAGCAACTGGACAAGTTATTACTTTTGATGGATATTTAAAAGTATATAAAGATTATGAAGATACTAAGGATAAGGAATTACCTGATATAAGTAGTAATAGTATTGAATCTAAAGATATAGTTAAAGAACAGCATTTTACACAACCTCCTTCAAGATATACTGAAGCTAAGTTAATTAAAGAGATGGAAGATCTTGGTATAGGGAGACCTAGTACATATGCTACTACTATGGATATTATTAAGAAAAGAGGATATGCTAATATAGTTGATAAAAAATTTGTTCCAACAGATATTGGTATTGAAATTACTGATAAGTTACAAGAATTTTTTAGTCATTTAATTAATGTTGAATATACTGCTAACATGGAAACAGATTTGGATAAAATTGCTGAGGGGCAAGTTGATTATGTGAAAACTTTAAGGGATTTTTATGATGAGTTTGAACCAAGTGTTAAGAAGGCTTTTGATGCTATGCCTAAAAAGGAAGCTCAGGAGACTGGGGAAAATTGTCCTAATTGTGGAAGCCCACTTGTAATTAGGAAAGGTAGATATGGTTCGTTTACGGCATGTTCAAATTATCCTTCTTGTAAATATATAAAAAGTGATCCAAAAGAAGAAGTTATAGTATGTAAATGTCCTAATTGTGATGGAAATATTATTGAAAAGAAAAGTAAGCGTGGTAAAGTATTTTATGGATGTAATAATTTTCCTAAGTGTAAAACTGCTTATTGGGATAAACCTATAGGTGATGTGTGTCCAAATTGTAAGAATATGTTAGTTATACATAATAATGATATTAAATGTAGTAGTTGTGATTATACTAAGTAGTTGAAATTTTATAAATTTTTATATATAATTTTAATGGTGATATAATGAAATTTGATATTTGTAGATTAAATAGTAATATTGATAAATTTGTACCAGTTGATATTCATTATGAATTTAGTAAAGATGAAATGTCTGGTACTGATTTAATTAGTTGTAGTTGTGATATTAATGGAGAAATATATAAGAGTTTAACTGATGAATTAGCTGTTAATTTAGATATTAATGGTATAATGGTTTTACCTTGTGCAGTAACTTTAAAATCAGTTGAAATTCCATTTAGTATTCATATTGATGATGAAATTAGGGAAATTATAGAAAATTTTTCAGAAAATTATAAAAATAGTATTGATATTTTTCCAATTATATGGGAAAATATATTAATGGAAATTCCAATGCGAGTTGTTAGTGATGAAGCCAAAGATTATAAAATTGAAGGTGATGGATGGAAACTCGTAACTGAGGAAGAACATAGTTCACCTTTTGATGAACTAAAAGATTTATTCGATGAATAGTGAGGTGATATAAATGGCAGTACCATTTAGAAAAGTTAGTAATACTAGAGGTAGAAAAAGAAGAACACATTATAAGATAAGTGCTAATGCAACTGTTAAATGTCCAAAATGTGGAGAACCAGTAAGACCACATAGAGTATGTGAAAATTGTGGAACTTATAAAGGTAAAGAAATAATTGAAAAAGAAGAAGAAAAATAAAATTTTTTTTCTTTTTTTTATTGTTTTTTTTTTTTCTTTTTGTTATATTTATAATAGGTGATTGTAGTGAGAAAGATAATATTATTTATTTTTTTAATATTTATATTTATTGTTCGTGTAAATGCTTATGATAATTATAAAGCTGGGGATATTCTTGAATATAATGGTAAGGAATATTATGTTTTATATGATAGTGATGGTAAAGATAATTATCTTACTTTAATGTATAAGGATTATTTGACGCAGGAAGAAATTAATAAATTTGGTGGGAATACTATTAAGAGTTCTACTTATTTAACTCAATTTTTTGATTCATCAAGTCATTATGTTACAAGTGACAGATTTAATCAAACACTTATGAAGGAAATACTTGATAAATGGAGTAAGGATTTTTCTGATGATTTAGTTGAAGTTAATGGATATAAAGTTCGTCTTTTAAATAATGATGATGCTACTAATTTAGATTATATTAGAAGATGTCAAGCTATAAATACTTTTTTTACGTATTATGCTAAATCTACTTTAAATGTTTCTAGTCTTGATATAACACTTGATCCAAATGATCATACTAAAGAAATTGCAACTGCTATTATTAATGGACATACATATACTAATCCTTTTAATCCTGGCTCTGATGGTAATTTTCAATTATATTGTGAAGCATGTTCTGGTACTGATACTTTATCACATGTAAATGTACTAGATTATTTTAATGTAACTATTGGATATTATTGCGATGACATGGCTCCTTTAGGCAGAAGCTTATCTAATCCTAATCATTATGAGTGGTTAGATGGTGTTTATTGGACTATGATTCATATGTCTATAGATGGTGGTCCTGATAATGTATTTTTTTCTTCTGGTGATGAATTTGAAGAAACTAATAAAGATGCAAAATATGGATTTAGACCTGTTATTAATTTAAAAAAATCTGTTTTAGGAAGTAAAACTGATTATAATATTGGGGATACAGTCGAGTATAGAAATTATAAATTTCATGTTATAAAAAATACTGATAATAGTGAGGATTATGTTGTTTTATTTAGAGATAATTTGTTTACTCAATTAGAAGTTTATAGTATATTATATGGAAATGGTTATGGTTATACTTCTTATTATTCAAATCCTCAGCATTGTAGTCCAGAAGGAGATTATGTTTTTTGTAAAGCATCATATAATACTTCTTTTGTCAGAAATATTTTGAATAATTGGGCTGTAGATAATTTTAATGATTTTGATTTAATTAAAGATATAAATGGTGAATTTGTTAGACTTTTGTCTTTTGATGAATTAAAAGATAATTTTGCTTATGAACCTGGAGAGGCGGGGTATGATGTTATTTTAACTCCTACGGAAGATACTCCAGAGTGGTTTATTCCAAATACTCCTTTTTGGGTTAAATCTTTATATGAGTCTGAAACAGGTTATCATTCTGGTGGTTTCGTTTTGTATCCACAAATTGCTAAACCTGATGAGATATATCATTATCAGGCTGTTAGGCCAATATTAACTGTTAGTAAATGTGCATTTAATGATAGTGGATGTAATAAACGTTATTGTAAAGAAGGATTAACACCTGTGTATGAAGAAATAACTCGTTCTATTAAAAATTATTATACTGGTGAGACAATTATTATAAATAACGAAAAATATATGGTTGTGGAAGATTCTGAAATTGAAGATAAAAATGTATATATTGTAAAATTACTTCCTTTATCTTTAGAAGAGGTAAATAAGTATGTTGATGGTAGTTTTAATAGTGAAAATGGTTCAATACCATATAATTTGAAGTGTTTTAATAAATACAATGAGACTGGTGAATATGATGCTAATCTTTGTAATGATTCATATGATGATTCTTATTATAAAAAAGTAGTTAATAATTGGGCATTAGATAAATTTAAAAACTATTTTTATGATTCTAGATTACTTACTCTTGATGAAGTTCATTCTATTTTTTCATATTCTTCTATGCCTTATTTTGATTATGTAAATAATGTCAGTTTTATAAAATATGAATATACTGTTGAAACTCCTTTAGAAATAAAGGATAATAGTTATATTACTCCTGCTTTTGATATTATTAACAATGAGACTTATTTTTCATATTATGGTTCTGATGAATTAGGAAATTTATATTCCTCTTATTATGTAAGACCTGTTATAAGTATAGATAAATGTGCAATTGAAGGTTCTTGTAAGATTGAACAACTTATAGTTGGTTGTTTAACTCCTGATGGGGAAATAGTTCCTCCTGAAGTTTTAGATGTTCCTGTGGAAAATACTCTTAGTAATTTATCTTTGATTATGCTTTTAATAGGAATATTTGGTGTAGTTAGTGGATTCTTAATTATTATGTTTTATAAAAATAAGAGCTTAAAATAGCTCTTTTTAATTGATTTTTTTTTATTTTTTTGATAATATTATTATAGGTGAGGGTGTGTTTAAAAATAGATTAAATATGTTTTTATTGTTATTTGCAATTATTATTTTATGCTTTAATTGAAAAAAAAGATAGTTATGATATTTTTGATTATAAGGGTAATTTATTAAAGTCTTTTAAGAAAAATAATAGTTCGGTTAAACCTACAGCTAGTAGTGTTAGTAATTATATATCTATTTATTATGATAATAAAAGTTATATATTTGATTTAAGTAATGATAAAGAATTAATAGTATTAAATGATAATTATTATGTTAGTGAAGTAAATAATAATATTTTATTATTGAAAAATAAAAGTTCTGATGAAATTTTAGTTATTAATGGTATGAGAAAGATACTTGAATTAGATAATTGTTATCAAGCATCATTTGTTGGTAATAAATTAAAATGTTTTTCAGGTGATGATGCTTATAAATATTATGATTTAAAGTGTTAATTTATTAGAAAGAAGGATTTTTATGAAAAAAAATTTAAGTTTAAGAATTATATGTATAGGGTTATTGATTTTGATTGTTGCTGGTTTATTTTTACCTTTTGTTAATTATGATTATACTAGTTCATCTCTTTTTGATATGTCTGAATCATTATTTTATGTTCCTTATATAATTATTGGTTTAGTTGTATTATCTATTTTAGTTTTATTGTTAAATAAAAAAGTTGAATTTAGCTTATTATTTTTAGGTTTTATTTTAGCATTTGTTTATTTATATACAATGACTTATAAAGATTTTTTTGAATATTTAAGTTATGGTTATTATTTCTTTTCAATTGGTTCATTAGTTTCATTTATTGTATTATTTATTTTAGTTGTGAAAAATAGTTCTAATACTTCTTTAACTGTTGTTCAGGAAGTTGCTAAAGTGGAAAATGTTCAGGAAAAACAAGAAGAAGTAATTAATTCTGAACCAAGTCAATTAGCTCAATCTTTAATGGATAAACCTGTTATGAATAATATAGAAAATAATACTAATATAATGAATGAAGCTAATAGTTCTAATAATTCAGATTATCTTGGACAATCTAATGTTAATTCCACAGTGACTAATGATGTAAATCAAATACAGAGTGCTGAAGATATTACTTTATCACCTAATAATCCTTTATCATCTTTTTTACCAAGTGATTTTGATCCAAATAAAGTTATAAATGATCAGTCAAATCAGGAAAGTGTTCAAGAAGAAGAAAAAGTTGAATCTAAAGAAGAAGAAAAACAAGAAGAAAAGGGAGTTGAACAAGTACAATCTATTTTATCAGTTATGTCTCAACCTATGGTTAGTGGAAATTTGAATATTGATGCTTCAACTCCTGTGCAACAATCAGAAGTACCAGATATAAAACAACCAGTAGTACCAGAAGTACCAGATATAAAACAACCAGTAGTACCAGAAGTACCACAAGTAGAGCAATCAGTAGTACCAGAAGTACCACAAGTAGAGCAATCAGTAGTACCAGAAGTACCACAAGTACCACAAGTAGAGCAATCAGTAATACCAGAAGTACCACAAGTAGAGCAATCAGTAGTACCAGAAGTACCACAAGTAGAACAATCAGTAGTACCAGAAGTACCACAAGTAGAGCAATCAGTAGTACCAGAAGTACCACAAGTAGAACAATCAGTAGTACCAGAAGTATCACAAACACAAGAAGCAGTAGTACCAGAGGTACCACAAACACCAGAAGCAGTTGTACCAGAGGTGCCACAAACACAAGAAGCAGTAGTTCAACCAGATTTACCTATTCTGTCTGATGTTCAGCAGTCTGAATCACCTGAATCTAGTATATCTAATATGTCAATTAGTTCTGTTTCAAATGTATCAGATAATTCTGTACCAGTTGAAGGTAATAATATTAAATTTGAATAAAAATAAAGCTATAAGTTTACTTATAGCTTTTTAATTTATATTTGTTATAATTGGTAGAATTACTGGGTTACGACCAGTTTTGTTATAAATATACTCGGATAATTCATTTATTAATAATAATTTTAGTTCATTTAAATTATTATTTTTAGATATGTTTATTGTTATTGTTTTTTGACTTACTCTTTCAATTTGTTTTAATAATTCTATATTATCTTGTATTTGGACAAATCCTCGTGTTGTAATATTTACGTCTCCAATTAAATTATTGTTTTTAATATTAAATGTTACTATTACAATGCCATCGCTTGACATTACTTTTCTTTCTTTCATGACAGCTACTCCGATTTCACCAATTCTACTTCCATCGACATATACATCTCCAGCTTGAACATTTTTGTCTTTAGTTATTTTACCTTTATTAAGTGATAAAACATCTCCATTTTCCATTATGAAGGTATTTTCTTTTGGTATTCCACATTCAATAGCTAGATCTGCATGACTTTTAAGCATTCTATATTCTCCATGGAAAGGCATAAAGTATTTTGGCTTAATTAATCTTAACATTAATTTTAATTCTTCTTTGTTGCCATGTCCTGATGTATGAACATCACTAATAGATGTATTAGTACATACTTTAACTCCTTGTAAATAAAGCTTATTAATAGTTTTAGATATGCTTAAAGCGTTACCTGGTATTGCAGAAGATGAGAAAATAACTAAATCATCATCTTGTATTTTAATTTGTTTATGAGTACCATTTGCTATTCTAGAAAGTGCCGCAAGTGGCTCTCCTTGACTTCCGGTACATAATAGACATACTTTATTACCATCTAATCTATTAGCTTCTTCTGGTGTTACAAATATTTCTTTGTGTTTAATGTATCCTTCTTTTAGGGATATTTCAATATTATTTTCCATACTTCTTCCAAATATAGCAATTTTACGATTATTTCTTTTACAAGTATCTACAATATGTTTTAATCTATAAATATTAGATGCGAATGTAGCAATTATAATTCTGCCATTATGAGAAGAAATCATACTTGATAAAGCTTCATCAACTTTAGACTCACTAACACTCATTCCTTCATTTAGTGCATTTGTACTATCACTTAGAAGTAGGCTAACACCTTTTTCTCCAATAGCAGCCATTTTATGTAAATTAGCAATTGGGCCAATGGGAGTTAAATCAAATTTAAAGTCACCAGTAGTTACAATTGTACCATTTGGAGTATGAATTACTATTCCATGAGAATCGGGAATAGAGTGGGTAGTTCTAAAAAATTCTACAGACATATTTTTGAATTTTAAAATTGTATCTTCATTATATGCATATAATGTTTTATAGTTAATACCACGTTCTTCTAATTTTTTTTGAATTAATCCAACTGCTTGATTTGGTGAATATATAGCTGGTACATTTACTGTCTGTAATAAGAATGGTATACCACCAATATGATCTTCATGACCATGGGTAATAATTAAAGCTTTTATTTTCTTTTCATTTTTCTTAAGAAATGTAAAATCAGGAATTATATAATCTACACCAGGTAATTCTCCTGATGGAAATGTAATACCTACATCAGTAATAATTATTTCATCACCAGTCATAAAACAATACATATTTTTACCTACTTCACCAAGTCCACCTAAAGCAAATATTTTTGTATCAACGTTTTCAAATAATTTCATATTTTTTCCTCCTTTCTTTATAAATTTAATTGACTATACAATTATACTATTATTTTTAGAATTTGTCCAGATTTTCTTTACTTTTTAGTTTGTATCTAATATAATAATTAAAGGTGATTAAAATGTTTGAAAGTTTAGGAGATAGATTACAGAGCGCAGTTAATAAGATAAAAGGATATGGAAAAATTACTGAAAGTAATATTAGTGATGTTACTAGAGAAATAAGACTTGCACTTCTAGAAGCCGATGTTAACTATAAAGTTGTTAAAGAATTTATAAATAATGTAAAAGAGAAAGCTTTAGGTGAAGAAGTAGCTAAAAGCCTTAAACCAGGTGAGATGTTTGTTAAAATATTAAAAGATGAACTTGTAGAATTATTAGGTGGTAATAAAGAAGACTTATATATGAATGGAAATCCATCAATACTTATGCTTGTTGGTCTTCAAGGTAGTGGTAAAACTACTACTATTGGTAAACTTGCTTTGATGTTACGTAAAAAATATAAGAAAAAACCATTACTTGTTGCATGTGATGTGTATCGTCCTGCAGCTATTGATCAATTAAAACAAATTGGTAAGGAACTTAGTATAGAAGTATATGAAGAGGGTAAAAATAATCCTGTGGATATTGTTAAAAATGCTTTAAATTACGCTATAGAAAATAAATATGATTATGTTTTGATAGATACTGCTGGTAGACTTCATATTGATGAAGAGTTAATGGAAGAACTTAATAATATTAATGAAGTAGTAAAACCTAATGAAATATTACTTGTTGTAGATAGTATGACTGGTCAAGATGCAGTTAATGTTATTGAAGGATTTAATAATAGATTACATTTAACAGGTGCAATTTTAACCAAGTTAGATGGTGATACTAGAGGTGGAGCTGCTTTATCTATTAGACATTTAACTAATGTACCAATTAAATTTATTGGTGTTAGTGAAAAAATGGATGGTTTGGATGAATTCTATCCAGAACGTATGGCTACTCGTATTCTTGGTATGGGAGATTTAATGACCATGATAGAAAAAGCCGAGAGCGTAATTGATGAAGATGAAGCTAAAAGAGCAGCTAAAAGAATGGAACAAGGTAAATTTGATTTAGAAGATTTCTTAAGTACAATGAAACAAATAAAGAAATTGGGACCACTAGAAAACTTAATTAAATTAATTCCAGGTATACCAAAAGAAGCTAAAAAAATAAAAATAGATCCTAAAGATATGGCTCATATTGAAGCAATTATACTTTCAATGACACCATATGAAAGAAGACATCCTGAATGTTTAAAAGCTAGTAGAAAAATACGTATTTCTAAAGGGTGTGGAAGAAGTGTTGAAGAAGTTAATAAATTAATTAAGCAATTTGATCAAATGAAAGTAATGATGAAGAATATGAAGAATGGAAATATGAAAATGCCTTTTTAAGGTATTTTTTTTTATACTTTGTAAATATTATAAATGGTGGTTTTATGCGTAAGGTTATTATATTTATAATAATTGTAGTAATATCTATATTTTTTTCTTTAATAATTACTAAAGGAGAAGAAACTGAAATGGTATTTAGTGAAAATAGTAATTATTATGATATATATATTTTAGATATAAGTAAGGAAAATATAAATACAAATAATATTATAGATTATTTTGATGATATTAAAATACTAGAAATATATCCATATATAAATCCTATATATAAAAAATTAATAAATATTAATAGTTATTCTTTTAATACAATATTAAGTAATAAAAAAAATATTAGTTTATTTACTAGTGAGTATTTAAAAAAATTAGAAGATAATAATTTAAAAGAAGAAATAGTTAAATATAGAATTAATGGTATTAAAATAAATAAAATTAAAGTATATGCTTCTAATAATAGTATGAATTATATAATAAATAATTATAATATAAAAATAGTTAAATAATGTTATTTTTTAGTAGAAAAATAACATTATTTTTGTTATACTATATATAGAAGATAGAGGTGTATCTATGATGAAGTAATAGAATGTGAAGAAATAAATAATACTTCAAAAGATAAGATAGTAGTAAATGTTGAAAATACATTAAGCTATATATCATGGGCAATAATTATAATAAGTGGTGTTATAGTTATATTAGGATGTTCTATACTAGGATATAACTTTTATAAATCAAGAAAGGAAAGAAAATGATTCTTTTCTTTTATTTTTACTTATGTTATAATGTGTTTGTAATTAGGAGGTACTTATGAAGATAGATGTTTTAGTTGAATTGAAGGCTAAGGGTATTGATTCTACATTTACGTATTTAGTGCCTAAGGAAATGAAAGATAATATTAAAATTGGTATTAGAGTTATTGTACCTTTTGGTAATCAGAAATTAGAAGGATTTGTACTTAGTATTAATAATAATGATGTTGATTATAAGTTAAAAAATATTATAGATATTATAGATAATGAACCTGTTTTAACTAGTGAAATGTTAGAACTTGGTAAATATATTAGTAAGAAAACATTATGTAATTTAATTAGTGCTTATCAAACTATGTTACCTAGAGCTTTAAAGGCTAAAAATGGATTTATTGTTAATAAGAAGTATGTTACTTATTTAAAATTAGTTGATAATGATTATATTCCTAAAAATGATAAACAAAAAGAAATAATAGAAAAGTTAAAAAATGGATATAAATTAAAAAGTGAAATGGTTAATATTTCTTTATCAGGAGTAAAAACTTTAATTAAAAATAATGTTATTACTGAAGAGAAGAAAGAATTATATCGTATTAATGATGAAGAAAATATTGAAGAATGTAAAATAAAATTAAATGAAGAACAATCTAATGTTGTTAATAGAGTTCTTGAGTGTAAGAATACATTTAAACCATTTTTACTTCATGGAGTTACTGGTAGTGGTAAAACTGAAGTATATATGCATATTATAAATGAAGTTATTAAAGATGGTAAAGAAGTTATAGTATTAGTTCCAGAAATTAGTTTAACTCCACAATTAGTTAATAATTTTAAAAAAAGATTTGGTAATAAAATAGCTATTTTACATAGTGGACTTTCTGATGGGGAAAAATATGATGAATGGAGAAAGATAATAAATAAGGATGTTTCTATTGCGATAGGTGCTCGTAGTTGTATTTTTGCTCCTTTCTTAAATATTGGTATGATTATTATTGATGAAGAACATACTGATACTTATAAGCAAGAAAGTAATCCTAAGTATAATGCAATTGATATTGCTTTAAAGAGAGCTAAAACATATAATTGTCCTGTAATATTAGGAAGTGCTACTCCTTCTATTGAAAGTTATACTAGAGCTAAGAGTAATATTTATGAATTATTAGTTATGAAGAAAAGGGTAAATAATATGTTACCAGATGTTAAACTAATTGATATGAAAAATGAAATAAGAAAAGGTAATAGTTTATTTTCGGAAGATTTAAGTAAATCTATTAATAATTGTTTAAGTAAGAATGAACAAGTAATATTACTACTTAATAGAAGAGGTTATTCTACTATTATAAGTTGTAAGAATTGTGGTTATATAGTAAAGTGTCCTAATTGTGATATACCTTTAACTTATCATAAATCTACTAATAAGATGAATTGTCATTATTGTAATTATTCTACTTATAAACCATTAGAATGTCCTGAATGTAAGAGTAAGAGTATTAATAGTTTAGGGTTAGGTACTGAAAAATTAGAAGAGGAAGTAAGATCTAAATTTGGTTGTAGAGTAGTTAGAATGGATGTTGATACTACTAGTAGAAAAGGGAGTCATGAAAAAATTATAAATGATTTTAAAAATAAAAAATATGATATTTTAATTGGTACACAGATGATATCTAAAGGTCTTGATTTTGAGGATGTTACTTTAGTGGGAGTTATTAATGGTGATGCTAGTTTAAATATTCCTGATTATAGAAGTAGTGAAAGAACTTTTGATCTTTTAAATCAAGTAGCTGGTAGAAGTGGAAGATCTAAAAAAGGTGGTATTGTAATAATACAAGGATTTAATATAGATCACTATAGTATTGTTATGGCTAGTCATCATGATTATATAGGTTTTTATAATGAAGAGATGAATTTAAGAAAGATACTTAAATATCCTCCTTATTATAATTTAACTTTAATTAGAATTAAGGGTAAAAATTATAATGATGTTTATAATGAAAGTAATAAGATATTTAGTTATTTAAAGAATAATACCGATAATGTAATAATATTAGGACCATCTAATAGTAATTTACCTAAGATTAATAATATATATAATATGCAGGTAATACTTAAATATAAGAATACTAATTTAATTATGGATAAATTAATATTTATAAATGATAAGTATAAAAAGAATAATAAGATTAATATTGATATTGACATAAATCCTAAAAATTTATAGAATATTTGTACATCTGATGGGAATGGTTTTATGGAAAGTAAAAAATATCAATTAATTCAAGCGTATAAGAATAATAATTTTAATGAATATTTAAGACTTATAGATGAATGTTTGGATAAAGGATATTGGTTTGAATATGATACTATATTTAGTTATGCTAAAGTATTAAGAAAAATGAGAAAGTTTGATCAAGCTTATAAGATTTTAAAATCATTAGAAAAACAAGTTAATGATTATAAGATTGCTGAAGATTTATGCAGGGAATACATTCATTGCTATAAACCTATGGATGCTTATAGATTATATCAATTAAAGAAAAAAGAATTTAAAAATCATTATTTGATAATTAAGATATATATGCTTCAAGGTAAAATAGAAGAAGCTAAATATTTGATAGAATATTTAAAAGATAATGGATTGATTGATGAAAATGATGAAATAATTAGAAATTATCAATTATATATTAATAATTATTTTAAACATCATTCATTTATTGAAACAGAATATTCAAGTTTTATAAATAATGGTGATAAATTAAAAGAAGGATATGTTGTTTATTTAAAGGATAGTCCAGTATGTTTACTAAGTAATTATAATGATAATATGGCAAATAGAAGACCATATTTAATATGGAAAATAGAGGATAATAAAGTTTATATGTTTCCAATGAATACTAAATGTGGAAGAAAAGATTATATATTATCTAAAGATAAGTATCATAATAGTTTTCAAGATAGAACAATTAAAGATTCTATTTGTATTACAGATTTAGATAATATTTTAACTGTAAATGATAAATTATATGATGAAGATTATAGATTAATTATTGATAGAGCTTTTAAAACTCTTTATTTTGGAGATCAATTACAATTAGATGAATCATTAGAATTTATGAAATATTTTGTTGGTGATATTAATAAATATGATATTATTGAAGTAATTGATGCTCTTACTAGAGAAATAAAATTTTATTTAGTTATAGATAATGAAAATGATATTTTTAAATGTTTAAAAGTAAGTATAAATGAAAATAAGATTATTGATTATAATATAAAGATATTTAATGGTTATAAAGGAATATTTGATGTTATAAAAATATATGATTATGAAAGAGATAATTATATTAATCAAATGAAAGAAAATGGTTTCAAATTAGATCCTGAAAAAGTTATATCTAAAAAAAGTATAAATTAAAGAAATATATGGTATAATTGAATTGGATAGGAGGACTTATGAAAAAATATATTTGTGAATTTATTGGTACTTTAGTACTAGTATTATTTGGCTGTGGTACAGCTGTACTAACTGAAGCTGATATAGTGGCTACATCTTTAGCATTTGGTTTATCTATTGTAGCTTTAGTTTATGTTATAGGAGGTATTTCAGGATGTCATGTAAATCCTGCTGTATCTTTTGCAATGTTTTTAGATAAACGTTTAAGTGGTAGTGATTTAATTAAATATATCATTGCTCAAATACTGGGTGCTATTGCTGGTGCTGGAATTCTTGCTTTAATTATTAATAGTATATTTAAATTAGGTGATTATACTGTTACAGGACTTGGCCAAAATGCATTTGGTAAATATAACATTAGTATGTTAGGGGCATTTATAGTTGAAGCAATACTTACTTTTGTATTTATTTTTACTATTTTAGGTGTTACAAAGGATAAGAAAAAGGATAGTGTTTCTGGTATAGTAATTGGTTTAACTTTAACTTTTGTACATTTATTTGGTATTAAGTTAACTGGTACTTCAGTTAATCCTGCTAGAAGTTTAGGACCTGCATTACTTCTTGGAGGAGATGCTTTAAAACAAGTTTGGGTATTTATATGCGCTCCAATGTTTGGATCTGCTTTAGCTTATTTTGCCTATAAGTTTTTAAGTAATGAAAAATCTAAATAAGTATATAATTATTATGTTTATTCTAATAATAGTTGCTGAAGTATTAATTAGGATAAAAAATGATATATGTAATATTATTGGTATTATTTTATTACCAATAATAATTATAGTAGGTTTTATATTAATTTATAGTGATAAAAAACAGAATCGTAAATGATTCTGTTTTATTTATAATTGTAATTTTAAGTTTTCTAAATTTTGATTTTGTAAACTTATATAATCATATTTGTCTTTTTCATCATCATCTAGATTAGATAATGTGTGTAGTTCTATTAATTGTACATCTGTTCCATCTGTTAGTGTTTTTATAGTGTTATTAGCTTCTTCACCTTTCATTAGGTAAATATATTTAACTGTTCCATTATTAATTAAGTTTCTAGCGGTTGCAATATCTTTATTGGTAAGTTCTTCTGTTTCTTCTAATGATATTACATCAATTCCATATTTTTTTAAGTATAGAAACATATTATTACTTACAATGATAGTTGTATGAGTATTTTTAAATGTATTTCTGTATTTAGCGTCCATGGCTGTTAAATCTATTTTTAATTCTTCATAATTATTTTCTATTTCTTTTACTAAATAGGATGTTTTAATATACTCTTTAAATCCTTTTTTAATATTATTAGCTATTGTTAGTAAATTATTTGGATCTAACCAAAATTCTTCATTATAATATTCATATGTTAAATCATTAGTGACATCTATTATTTTTAAATTTTTAGTATTTTTTCTCATTGTTCTTACATAATTTTTTTCTTTTGATTGTCCATTAAATATAAACATATCAGTATTACTATATTCTTTTAGTAATATATCAGTTACTTCATAATTATTAACATCTATTCCATTTGGATAAATACTTTTAATATTACTATGTTTACCATATAATCTATTTACAACATATTCAATAGGATAAGTTGTTGTATAGATGGTTATATCTTCCATAGAATCACTTTTAAAACATCCTGATAAACTTAAAAATGTTATTATTATAAATAATTTAAATATCTTCTTCATATTTGCTCCTTTACAATAATTATTATACTAGAAAATAAAAAAAAAGTATAGATTAAATTATGTTATTGATGTTATTTAAAATTTATTATATAATTGTATAAATAGAGTAAGGAGGAGATGAAGAAAAAATTATTACTGGTAGCTATTTTGTTGTTAATAGTAACAGGATGTGGTAAAGAGGTGAATAAATTGGAAAATAATAATATAAATAATTCAGTGGTACAAAATTATGAAAATGTAAATTGGGGTACAATTGAACCTATTAAGTTTATGAGTAATGGAATGGAGCTTACTATTAATTTTTATGGAACATATAGTTATGTAACTAAATCTAATTTAACAGAAGACGAAGTTAGAAATACTTTTGTTAATGGGCTTAATGGTTACATTAATAGTTTAAGTGATATTGATTATTATAATATAACATCATCTATTGATAAAAATGAATTATTATCAAATGTTAATAATAATAATTATATTATATTTTCAGATGTTACTATAACTGGCAAATTGACTCAAGAATCATTGGAAAAGATTAATAGTTATTAGATAAAAAGGAGTGTATTGTATGGAAGAAGAAGTAAAAAAAGAAGAAGTAAAAGAAATTAAAAAATCTTCTAAGAAAGAAGAATTAAAAAAAGATATGGAAAAAGAAGAAGTTGTAGAAGAAATCTCAGATACTAAAGAAAATATTGAATCTGAGACAAATGAAGATGTTAGTGTTTCTAATGTAGAAGTAAAAAATAAAAAAAAGAAGGGTAAAGCTAAAAAGATTATAATAATAATTATTTTATTACTGGCTATTATTATTTTTATATGGTGGTGGTTTAATAGAAAGTTTGATTTTACTTTTAAATATAATAATGGAGAAGAAAACTATACTGTTAAAGTTAAATTTTTAAATAAAGTTAAAGATGAAGATATTAAAAGAGATATTACGTTAGCTAATCATACTTTTATAGATTATTTCGAAACATATTATTTAGATGGAAAAAGTATTGAAAAAATAAAGGGAAATCCAGGTTTAGAGAGTTCTATAAATGATGATAAGAATAAATGTATAGCTATTAATCCTTATGATTTTAAAAAGAAGAGAATTACTAAGGATACTACTGTTGAAGCTTTTTGGAGTGGAATAATTTTTTATATTGATCCAACTGTTAAGGAAATATATGTAGGGGAATCATTTAATATATCTGTTACACTTTCTGGAACTAGTGATACTAAAGTTAATTGGTTAAGTGAAAACGAAGATATTGCAACTGTTGATGAATCTGGACATGTTATTGGTAAAAAAGAAGGAAAAACAACTATAGTAGTTGAAAGTAATGGTATTAAGAAAACTTGTGATGTTACTGTTATTACAAAAGAACAACCTAAGCAAGAAAAAAAACCTGTAGAAAAGCCAGTAGAACAACCAAAAGAAGAGGTAAAAGATAATGGTACTATAAGTTTAAGTGCTAATGATCAATGTATTATTGGAAGAGATTCTGTTACTGTTACTGCTAATGTTAGTAATGCTTTGGATGATACTATTAATTGGAGTAGTTTAAAATGTTTTGATATTAATAAAGTATCAAATAATCAAGTTACTATATCACGTACTAGTCGAGGTACAATGTGTAGGGAAATAGAAGAATTGAATCCTACTATTATTGCTACATTAAATAATGGTAATTCTGATTCAAAAACATTTAATTATGAATTTACACTTGGAGTTACTGTTTATGATGGTAATAAGGAAATACAACCTAATGCTAGTGGTATATATAAAGGAAATAATATTAAAATAGTTACAAATCAATCTGCTATTTTTTCGGCTGTTAGTACATTTGATGATACAAATACGATTATTGGATCAACAGATAATTCAGTTAGTTTAAAAGATTATTCACGATCAAAAGTTGTTATTCGTACAACTTGTGGTTAGTTTAAAATTATTTATACAGAAGAAGCAATTAATTAGGAGTGTGTTATGAAAAAATATTTATTAAGTTTAATTATTTTATTATTAATTATTACGGGATGTGATAAAAGTAATAATAAGATTACAAATGTAGTTAAGAAAAAAGATGAAGTTAAGATAGTTCAAAGTGAAAATAAAAAAATTGAATATGAAGATTATGATAATGGACTTGTTAATTTAAAGATACCTAAAGGATGGAAAGTAGATGTTGCACCTACAGATTATATTCATTATTCATTTAAGGTTTATAATCCTAATAATCCTAATTATGTATTCTTATTTGGCTTAAAGCAAGAAGGATTTTTAAAGAGTGAAAAGGCTAGAAGTACATATGCTAAATTATATCCTGATGCAATGTTTTCTAAGTTAGCTCCAATTGATCCTCAAACTACGGAAGCATTTTATAAAGTATGGAATGATAATGTTAAACTAAGTAATGAAACAGAACTAAAACAAGAATATTTTCCTTATTTAAATGAATTTACTGTTCTTGATAATTTAGGTAAGTCAGATCTTGGTGGTGATATTTTAAGAGCTACTTTTAAAGATAATAGTGGTAATTTAAATCAAGGTTTATTTACTGCTACTGTTATGTCTACTGGTTCTTATTATATAAATACTGATATATTTAATTTATTTAGTGAAAAAGTAGATGTATGGCCATTAAATGTGTATAATATTATTTTTATGGCTGCACCAGATTCTGAATTTATTAATTATGAGGAAGTTTTAGATTACTGTATTAGTACTATTACTTTTAGTGATAAGTTTATGAGTGGATTTAATACTGAGGAGCAAACATTAGTATCTACTATTAAGGCTAATCAACAAGTATATGATTCTATTTCTGATATGATTATGGATTCATGGGAGAAACGTAATAATTCTTATGATATTATAAGTCAAAAACAAAGTGATGCTACTTTAGGATATGAAAGAGTATACGATACTGAAACAGGTGATATTTATAAGGCTTATAATGGATTTACTGATGATTATCATGGAGATAGATATCAAACTATAACAGATGATATGTATACTCAATCTATTAGTGGATATATAGAAAAATAAATACCTTTTTAGGTATTTTTTTCTATGGTTACTCCTTGATAAAAATATTTAATTATACTTTCATAATTATATCCATTATTAGCCATTCCATTTGCTCCATATTGACTAACTCCAACTCCATGACCATATCCATATGTTATAAATTCTAATCCAGAATCAGTTATAAATATATCAAAATCTGCTGATCTCAAATTAAGTATATTTCTAAGTTCTATACCTGTATAAGTTAAATTATTAATACTTATTGATATTATTCTATGACTATTATTTCTAAGAATATTATATATTTCTACATTATTATCTATATTCATATTTAGTTTGTTATTTAGTTCTTCATATGAGATTATTGTACTTTTTTGATAATTTCTGGTATTTATATCATAACTACATTCAACACTTTTTAAATATGGTATATTATATCCCCATACTTCATGAGCGTCTTCAGTAAATCCATTACTATTTGCAAAATAAACAGCATCCACTAGATCATTATTATAAGTAATAATCATTCCTTCTGTACTATTAACTGCTTCTTTAATTTTATTGTAGTACTTATTAAAATCAGTTCCCCATTTATTATGCATTTCTTCATTATCAATATATACTTGTGTATCTACTGTATCAGTAAGTATTTTATTTCTACTAATTGATTTTAATGCATATGTTCTAGCTATTATAGCTTGTACTTTTAAGGCTTCAATATTAAAAGATGCTGGCATTTCTCCAGCTACTACTCCTATTAAGTATTCTTCTAATTCTATATTTAATATTTCACCGCTTTTTTTATATATAGTAACTACTTTTTTATTGTCTTCTATATTATCTATTTCACTAGTTACATTTTCTTCTTGTGTTATTTCATTATTATTGTTATTTTGTTGATTTATATTATCATTTATGATATTTGTATTAGTATCTGTTTCAATGATATTATCTATATTTTTTGATATTTTATTAGTATTTGTTTCAATGATATTATCAGTATTGTTTAATAATTCATTATTAATATTTGTATTTGTATTTATAATGTAGTTATCAAATCCGTTAAAATCATTTAATATTAATGTTTGAACATATTTATTATTATTTATATTATTATAATTAGTGTTTTTATTAATACTTATGTTATTTAGTAAAATGGTACCTATTATAATACCACTAGCTATTAATATTATTTTATGTCCTTTAAAATTTAAATATTTATTATTTAATATTTTTTTTAGTTCTTTTAAAAAATATTTTTTATTTAATCCTGCAAATTCGTAGTTATAGTTTAAGTAGATATATAATACTTGTTCATTATTTTCATGTTTAATATTATAGTTTTCAATCATAGAATCACCATTAATATATTTAACTAGTATTTACTTTATATGTATAAAAATGTAAATAAATTAAAAAAATAATAATTTTTTATTCACTTATTTTATTTATATTGTATAATTAATAAAAATAAGGAGGATTAGTGTATGAAGAAATTTTTTAGTTTTATTATATTATTATTTACTATTTTTGTCGGTTTAGATGTTGTTAAGGCAGATGGTAATATTGAGATAACTGATGTTTCGTTAATAGATAAATCAAATGATACTATTTTTAATGTTTCTAGTTTTGAAGGCTTAAATTTAAATATTAATGCTACTATTTATAATGTTAATGATTTTTTTAAGTATAAAATTACATTAAAAAATAATACTGATGAAAATTTGGTAATTGAAGATATTACTGATAATAATGAAATTGAATTTATTAATAATTCATATTCTTTTTCTCAATCTGACTTTAAGGTTGGAGAGAGTGTTGAAGTAGTAGTAACTACTAAATATGTTAAAGAGATTACTAGATATAAAGAAAATTATAATAATAATTTAATTATTATTATTAATTATACTAATGGAGAAAGTACTACTATAGTTAATGATAATAATCAAGTAACGGATAATTCAGATAAATTAAATGATTCTGATGATTTAAAATTAGATAAGAAAGATAGTTTGAATAATTCTAATAATCCTAAGACATTAGATGATGTTTTTAATTATATTATTATTTTTACTATTTGCTTGGTTTTATTAATTATTCTTGTTGTAAAGAATAAAAAGATAAGATATATTTGTTTATTTTTTGTATTATTTTTATCTATTTATAATATTAAAGCTATAGATGTTACTATTAAAGTAAATAATAATCTAAATTTGGAATTATATGGTTCAAAATATAATTTGGTTGAGAAAATTTTGAGCAAGAAAAATGATTCAGAAGTTAATTATAATAATGGTAATAAGAAAGAAGTATTTACTTTTAATCATGCTAAAACAGATCAAACTGAAGCACTTACTGATTATAGATATATTGGAAAAGATAATAATAATTATGTTTATTTTAATTGTTCTGATGAATTAGATCCTAGTACGTGTGAAATATGGAAAATAATAGGGGTATTTAGTGTTGATGATGGAAATGGTGTATTTGAACAAAGAGCCAAAATTGTTAGATTAAATGCATTTAATGATTATATGCCATGGAATACTGGAGAAACTAATGATTGGGCTACTGCAAGCTTAAATAAATTTTTAAATGGTGATTATTATAATAGAAGTGGTGATGCTTCTGATTATGGATTAAAAGAATCGGCACGTGAAATGATTGATGATGCAGTTTTCTATTTAGGTGGTACTAAGCTTGATTATGATACAACAACATTAGGAAGTGTTGAAGAAATGTATGCTTGGGAGAGAGGTAATAAAGTATATACTAAAGAATCATACTGTGAGCATTCTTCTGCATATATTTGTTATCCATCATATTGTAATAGCGATTCTTATAAAACATTGTGTAATTATTATAATGCAGCTAAAAATTCAATAGGAAAAGTAGGATTATTGTATCCAAGTGATGCTTTTATGATTTATGGTAAAGGTGTTAATGATGAATGTTTTGATAATCCTTATGGATGTTTTAAGGATGGATATAATAATTCAATTTTAAATGATGAATGGTTAAGAGATGGTTTTTTTATAAGTCCTCTCACTAATCGTCCTGATGAGGTTTTTTATGGTAATTACAGTTATTTAAATTATACTTATTCATATATGTATTGTGCATATGGACCAGGATGTTCAGAAGTTAGGAAAAGAGTTTATCCAACAGTTTATTTAAAACCTGATGTATTTACTATAGGTGGTACAGGTAGTTTAGATAATCCATATCAACTTTTATATGGTGATGAATATGTTTCTTCAAATTATGTTTATTTTGAAAAACCTAATGAATGGGCTAATCCTTATGCATATTTAACTGGTGATTATGAAAATAATTGGCCTGGTATTAAATTAAGTCAAGTTACTGGTAATATTTATTCATTTAGAATAAAAAATAGTATGATTCCTGAAGAAAAAAATATAGATGAACTAAATTTACAAATTCAATTTAATAATGGAGGAAGTACATATAATTCTGATAGTAAATATAAATATAAATTAAGTAAAGTTAACTTTGATGGGGTTAATAAAGTTTATAAAGTTACAGAAGGAAGTACTACTACAGATGAACAATCTATTGGTTTTTGGTATGATTATGAAAATAAAGAAGTATTAGGTAGAATTTACTTTAATGTACCTTCTACTTGGAATTATCCACATGCTTACCTTTATAGAAATAGCGATAACTTAGAACCATTTGGTAATTGGCCAGGAATTGAACTTACAAAATATAAAGATAATACATATTATTTTGAAGTAACTAGTGATATGATAGATGATGATATAACTAATTATAGTGTTGTATTTAATAATGGAGGAAGTTATTATAATCAAAGTGATGCATCAAAGAAATATAAGTTAAGTGATGTAGAA
>CACYFN010000009.1 GCA_902773675.1 uncultured Erysipelotrichaceae bacterium
AGTAATGGAGTAACAACTACAACATGTAACTCAAGTGGCGATGATTATGACAATGCTACTTACACATTAACACTTACTATTGAGACTGTTCAATATAATAAATATGCAAGTGCTTGGAATACAGGTAATACAGTAAATATACTAGAAGAAAGACCAAGACCAGTACCAGCAAGTCAGTATTTAGCTACAAATGCAACAAATCCAGCAAACTCTGAATATAATGCAACAACAAAAGGAAATATGTTTGTATTTACTCATGGAGAAGCACCAAATCAAGTAACAGAAACAAGATATATAGGAGATGCTCCAAAGAACTATGTAAAATTCAATTGTGATAATGATGGAACAAATTGTGATGTAGATGATGGTACTGGTAACGTAGAACAAAGAATGAAATTAGTAAGAGGTAGTGATTTTGCAACTAATATGGTATTCAATTCAAGTTATAACAATGACTGGACAGTATCTCCACTAAATACATTCTTAAATGGAGATTATTATAATCGTACAGGAGATGCAGCAACATATGGATTAAAAGCATCTGCTAAAAGTATGATAGGTGATGCAGTATATTATTTAGGAGCAGTATCATATAACTCAGGATTTGGTACAACTGAAAAAATTTATGTAGAAGAAAGAGGAACTACAGTATGTGGAGCATGTAACTCAGATACAACTAAGTTAACATGGACAGGAAAAGTAGGATTAATGTATCCAAGTGATGAATATATGGTATATGGAAATGGAGTAAATGCTACATGTTATGATAATCCAAATGGATGTAGTGGAACTAATGCTCAAACAGGATGGGTATATAAAAGTAATGTTTTAGAAGGACAATCTAGCCTATCTTATACATGGTTGTTGTCTTCCTATGCTGGTCGCTCGTATAATGTGCTTCGCGCGCATAGCGACGGCTTCTTGGGCAGCAGCGACTCGATTCTCAGCAGTGGGGTTCGCCCCGTCGTATATCTAAAATCTAATATCAAAATCGCTGACGGAACTGGAGAGGTAGGAAGCCCATACACGCTAGAAGAAATCCAGTAACACAGGCGAAGCCGTCGTGTGCAGGTAATGGTATCTGCCACGACACGCAAAGAAGTTGCTTGGAGGCTGTGTCTCCGAGCAACCAGAATTTCATGTATTTATACAAGTTTAATTATTTGAATAAGGTTTTAAATTAATTAATTATAGTAGATCATATTGATCTATTTTTTTTAATTTTTATTGACATATTAAAGAATTTTATAGTAAAATTAAATCATAATAGAGGTGATGAAAATGGATAAATATTTAATATTAATAAATAAATATAATTTATTAGATGAAGATACAATAAATAAAATTTATGATGGAGTAATTGAAGCTAATGAAGGTGGTATTGAATATGATGGATCATTACATAGATCTGAAAAACTTAATGGTGAAGTATTAAGTAACTTTAATCAATTACGTGATGAACTATCTAAAAAAGGATATAATTTTTTTGCTGAAAGTGGTTTTAGAGGTTATAATGATCAAATTAATTTATGGTTTTCTAGAATGATTATTGCTTCTATAGATGAATATGGTCATCCACTTATAAAGCCAGCTAAATATCTTGTAGAAAGATTAATTGCTCATTTATGTATAGATGATTATCCTAATTGGTATAAAGGAAATCCAATAAAAAAACTCGAAGGTATTCTATCTGTAATAGGTAGAACAACTGAATATGACTTAGAAAATGTTAGAAAAAAAGTTGAAATTGAAGCAGCCCCTCCAGGAGCAAGTGAACACCATTTAGGAATGACTTTTGATATAGGATTAATAGATGAAAATGGAAAAAATTGTGATTTAACAAAACCACAATATTTAAAAGCTGCTCATGACTTTATTAATCTAGCTCCTGATTATGGATTTATTCTAAGATATCCAAATGGAAAAAATGTTTTTACTGGATGTAAAGAAGAAATATGGCATTATAGATACGTAGGAAATCCTGAAATAGCTCATGATATAATGGATAATGGATTAACTCTAGAAGAATATCATATTGCTCATACTATAATGAATAATCAAGAATTATTTGAACAATTAGAAAATGGTAATTTAAATTATGATATTCTGATACCAATTATAGGTGAAGATGCAACTAAAATGATAAAGCAAAATCCAGACTTATTAAATGATGTTAGAAATTATATAAAGTTAAAATATGAAAATTCAAAAACAAGATAGACTTTCTATCTTTTTCTATTGTTATTAATAATTTATAATGCTATAATTAAAGAGATGTTTAGGAGGTATATTTATGAAATTAAAATACAAAAGAGTATTATTAAAACTAAGTGGAGAAGCACTAGCTGGTAATAAAGGAATGGGTATTGATTTTGATAAAGTATTAGATATCTGTTCGGAAATAAAAGATGTAGCTACTAAGACTAATGTAGAAATTGCTATTGTAGTAGGTGGAGGTAATTTCTGGAGAGGAAGATCTAATCAACACATGGATAGATGTACTTCAGATCATATTGGTATGTTAGGAACTACTATGAATGCTTTAGCTATCAATGATGCATTTAAACAATTAGGATATGAATCACGTGTTCAAACAGGTATAGAAATGCGTCAAATAGCTGAATTCTATATTAAGAATAGAGCAGATAGACATATGCAAAAAGGAAGAATTGTAATATTTGGATGTGGTACAGGAAATCCATTTTTCTCAACTGATACAGCTGCTGCTTTAAGAGCCGCTGAAATAAATGCTGAAATAGTACTTAAAGCTACTAATGTTGATGGAATATATACAGCAGATCCAAAGAAAGATAAAAATGCTACTAAAATAGATGAAATTACATATATAGATGTACTTAATAAAAAACTAAATGTAATGGATTCAACAGCTACAACTTTATGTATGGATAATAATATTCCAATATTAGTATATAATATGAATGTAAAAGGCAATTTACTTAAAGTAGTAACAGGAGAAGAAATTGGTACAATAGTTAAATAGAAAGGATATTTATGAATAAACTTGATGAATTTAAAGAAGTACTTGATAAAATAGGTGGATTAAGATATACAGTATCTATCTTAAGATGGGAAATGGATACAATTGCTCCAAAAACTTCTTTTGATTATTTAATAGATGTTAGTTCTAAATATGAAGCAGAAGCATTTAAAATATCTACAAGTGATGACTATATAAACAAACTAAGAAATGTAATTAATAGTGATGAATTTAATTATTTAAGTGAATTAGAACAAAAATATCTTTTAGATTTAGAAGATGATTATGAAAAATTTAAAAGAATACCAGAAGACTTTTATTTAGAACATACTAAATTATGTAGTAATTCACTTAATGCTTGGGTAGAAGCTAAAGAAAAAAATAACTATGAAATATTTAAACCATATTTATTAAAAATAATCGAAAGTACTAAAAAACTATATAATTACATGTATCCAAATAGTAGTAATATTTATGATTGTATGTTAAATGATTTTGAATTAGGTATTACAAGTGATTTTATTGATAAACTATTTAATGAATTAAAAGAAGGTATAATACCTATAATTAAGAATTTAAAAGATAATAATCAAGAAAAATTAACAAAAAAATATGATGATTCTAAATTAATAGAATTAGCTAAATATTTATTAGATTATATTGGCTTTGATAACACAATGGGTGCACTTTCAATATATACCCATGGATATACCATGAAATTAAATAATTATGATACTCGTATTACTTTTTCTAATACATCTAATATAACAGATGTGGTATCAACAGTAGTCCATGAAGGAGGACATGGTATATTTGAACAAAATGTATCTCCAATATTAACTCAGTATAAAACATATGATGTAAATAAATGTGGTCTACATGAAAGTCAATCTAGATTTTATGAAAATATCTTAGGTAGAAATAAAAACTTTTTTATTCCAATATATGATGATTTAAAAAATATACTTAATATAGATATGAGTTTAGATGATTTTATTAGTAATTTTAATATTGCTAAAAGGTCTAAAATAAGAACCGAAGCAGATGAACTTACATATTGTATGCATATTATTATTAGGTATGAAATAGAAAGAGATATCTTTTCAGGTAAATTAGATTTAAATGAATTACCTAGTATTTGGAATCAAAAATATAAAGAATATCTAGATATGGATATTACAAATGATAGGGAAGGAATACTTCAAGATATGCATTGGTCAGAAGGAGCATTTGGGTACTTTCCTTTCTATCTAATGGGTACAATATTTGATGGCATGCTACTAGATCATATTAATGAAAAACTAGGTAATGTTGATGATCTATTAAAAAATGGTAATATAAAAGAAATAACTAAATATTTAAATAAGAATATTCATACATATGGAGGAATATATAATATTAATGAAGTGTCTAATAGATTATTTAAATCTGATTTAAAAGTAGAACCAATAATTAGATACTTCAAAAATAAATATAACAAATAGAAGAAGGTAAATAACATAATGATTAAACAATTAGAATTAACACCAGTAGAAGCAACAGCTTACTTTTGGGTAAATACAATTAAAGATAAAATAAGAGAAATGTCGATAAATACAAATGATATTTCAGAAAAAGAATTAGAATTTTTCAATGATTTTAGTAAATTTACTGATGTAGAATGGCGAAAATTATATATAGAACTATGTAAATTTATTGATATTAAAGTAAAAAAATATTCGCATCATGGATTATATGGAATAGATGATTATCATCAAGATACAGCTAAATATTATCACAAAGATATTAATGAAATATTATCATATGTCTCTAAAAAAGAAGTTCCAGATATTAGATTAGCTGGAAAAAATAAAGAAGATTTAATAATTGCAACTAATCCATATGGAGCAAATAAATTCTTTGAATCATATGGTATGATACCACTTGATAAAATATATGATTATAATTACATATTATCCGGTGATAAAAAAGAATTAGAATTATATAATTTAGTTATGTCAGTAATAGTTGTAATGAATCAAAATGGCAATCATTCAATTGACTATCTAAGAAAAGTTTTCTGTAACCTATATTTAGAAATGCATGATAATATTAATATAAAAGAATTAGAAGAAGATTTTAATAGAATATTTAATCAAATCCATGATAAAGGACTACTAGAAGGAGTATCTTTAGATAAAGAATATAATTGTAAATTTGAAAATATAGATCTTATAGGAATAGAGCCATATATGAAAAAAAGTAAAAGATTAATTAAGAATTAGGAGAAAATATGCAAGTAACTGATAAGGAAATAATAGAATTAATAGATGAATTAATTGGAACAAACACAGAATTAAAAAGAAAATTATTAAAATTAGATGCTGATGCAATTAGAAGCCTTGTAGAAAATAATTATCCTATATCTGATAGAGAGAGAAAAAAATATATATCAGAAGGTAAACAAGAAGAATTAAAAAAACAAGAAGAAAAATATTTAAAAACACAAAAATTATATTTTTTACTACTTGATGAATATTACAATAATGAAGTAAAAAAAATACAAGAAACACAAAAAATAAGTACAAAATAAGTACTTATTTTTCTTTATCTATATAAAAATAATACTAAACATGTTATAATATATATGGTGAAGAAATTATGAATAAAGACAATCCTAAAATAATTTTTGATGATTTAATAAATAATTTAAATTACATAACAAGTAAAAAAGAATTAAAAATAATAAATGATGCATATCTTTTTGCTGAAGAAGTACATAAAGGTGATAAAAGATTAACCGGTGTTGATTATATAAAGCATCCTCTAAATGTAGCTTATATATTATCAGAAATAAAAGCCGATAGTGATACCATAGCAGCAGCTCTTCTTCATGATACAATCGATGTTGGAAAAGCTGATAAAGTTACAATCAAAAAACAATTTGGAGATAACATATATACTCTTGTAGAAGGAGTAACCAAAATTAATAGATTAAAATTTAATGGGGACAATGAATCAACAATTGCTAATTACCGTAAAATATTTGTTGGACTTACTAAAGATGTAAGAGTAATAATTATAAAACTAGCAGATAGACTACACAATATGCGTACTATGAGTGTCTTATCAAAACATAAACAAAAAGAAACTAGTAATGAAACACTAGCTATCCTAACTCCAATAGCTCATCGTTTAGGTATGAATAAAATAAAAGGAGAATTAGAAGATTTATCCCTTCGATATTCTAAACCAGATGCCTATTTTTCAATTGTAGAAAGATTAAATAAAACTAAAACAGAACGAAATCAATATGTTGAAGAGATGATTGAAAATGTATCAGATTTATTAAATAAAAATGGAATAAAACATGAAATAAAAGGAAGAGCAAAAAGTATATATAGTATCTATAAAAAATTAGATAAAGGTAAAAAATTTAGTGATATATATGACTTATTTGCCCTAAGAGTATTTGTAGATAAAGTAGATGAATGCTACCAAGCAATGGGTTTAATACATTCTGCATATAAACCAGTACCTAAAAGATACAAAGATTATATTGCTATGCCTAAAAATAATGGTTATCAATCACTTCATACAACCGTATTTGGTAAAGATGGTAATTTCTTTGAAATACAAATTAGAACCTATGATATGGACATAGTAGCTGAACATGGTGTAGCTTCTCACTGGTCATATAAAGAACAAGGAAAATCATTAATGCAATCAGCCATGGAAGAAAAATTACAATTCTTTAGATCAATTATGGAACTAAATAAAAATACTAATGATGAAGAATTTTTAAGTAGAATAAAAGAAGAAGTACTAAGTACCATGGTATATGTCTATACCCCAAATGGAGATGTAATAGAATTACCAATAGGATCTACTCCAATAGATTTTGCCTATCGTGTACACACCGAAGTAGGTAATAAAATGGTTGGAGCTATTGTTAATGGAAATATAGTAACACTAGATTATAAATTAAATGATAATGATATAGTTAAAATTAAAACAAAAAAAGATTCAACACCAAATCGTGATTGGATAAACATGTGTTTTACAAATCAAGCCAAAAATAAAATAAAAGCTTTCTTTAATAAAGTAGATAAAACCGAATACATTAAATTAGGAGAAGAATCATTAATAAAAGAATTAAGAAGAAAAAAAATAAGTATTAATGATTTTCTAACTAATGATAACTTATCAAAAATCTATAATGAATTAAAAATAGATAATACCAATGATTTATACTTAAATATAGGAAATAATAAATATACTGCTAATCAAGTAATAAATATTATAACTAATGAAATAAAAAGTAAAGAAGAAAAAATACTTGAAAAAGTAATTGATCAAGAAATAAAAGAAGTAGTATCTAAAAATGATATCATTGTAGAAGGAATAGATAATATAAAAATAAACATAGCAGGCTGCTGCAAGCCTATTCCAGGTGATGAAATAATAGGATATATATCTCGTGGTAATGGAATAAATATTCATAGATGTAATTGTCCTAATATAAGTGATATTAATGAAAGATTAATTAGCGTTAATTGGAATAATACTATAAATAAAAAATATGATACTAATATCATAGTAGAAGCTAATGATTCAAAAGATATATTATTAAATATAATAGCTAAAACATCTAATATAGATATAAGCATTCAAAGTGTAAATACAATTCATAATACAGATACATATATATTTGAAATAAATGTATTAACCACTAATATAGATTTACTAAATAAATTTATGAATGATATAAAAAATATTAAAAACGTTTTAAACGTAGAAAGAGTAATCAAATGAAAATAGTAATCCAAAGAAGTTTAGAATCAAATGTTTTAATAAATAATAAAATAGTTGGTAGTATTAATAAAGGAATGGTTATCTTAGTAGGATTTACTGATGGCGATAATGAATTAATAATTGATAAAATGATAAATAAAATATTAAAATTAAGAATCTTTGATGATGAACAGGGTATTATGAATAAATCAATTCAAGATATAGAAGGAAGTATACTATCAGTTTCTCAATTTACACTATATGCAGATACAAAAAAAGGTAATCGTCCAAGTTATAGTAAAGCATTAAATAGTAATGAAGCTTCCATACTATATAATTTATTTAATAAAAAATTAAGTAGTTATATCCATGTAGAAACAGGAATATTTGGTAGTGATATGAAAGTAAATATTACTAATGATGGACCAGTAACCATAATAATAGAAAGTGAGGATTTATGAGTAAATTAAATTATAAATTAATCAATCTAGCTTTAATTGCAATCACGATATATTTTGTATACAAAACAGGTAACCTTTGGACAGGAGTAGCAACTAAAATAGTAAAAATATTCTTACCATTCTTATTTGCTTTTGCTCTAGCTTATGCTCTTCATCCATTTTTACAAAAAATGATCAAAAAGAAAATTCCTAAATGGTTAGGAGTAATAATTATAGTTGCTCTTATACTTGCCCTTATCTCATTTGTCGTATATATAGTATCAACCGTATTTGTTGGTCAATTAACAAGTTTATTTGATAGTTTAATAAGCTTTATCAAAAGATTATCCGAAATGAATTTTGATCTAAATTTAGCTGGCTTAGAAAATGATTTATCAGGTATCTTTAAAAACATCTTATCAAGTGTTGGAACTTATGTTTCGAATGGAGCTATTAATATAATAGGAACATCATTAAATATATTATCCAAATTTTTGATAGCTGCTGCAGCATTCGTTTACTTCTTAGTAGATATGGATAAAATAAGAAATGGAATTAGAAACTTCTTTTCAAAAAGAAGTCAAAAAACATTTAATTATGTAAAAGACTTAGATACTCAAATGCGTAAATATTTATCAGGCCTATTAATAGTAATGTTAATATCAATAGTAGAATATACCCTAGCCTATTCAATAATAGGACACCCAAATGCGTTATTACTAGGTTTTCTTGCTGGAGTAGCCAACTTAATTCCATATTTTGGAGGAATGGCAAATAATACATTAGCAGCCATAACAGCATTTGCCATAAGCCCATCATTATTTATAAAAACAATAATAACATTTATGATACTTTCCATGGTAGATAGCTACGTAATAAATGCCAATGTATATGGAAAAACAAATTCCATTCACCCATTAATAGTAATAATGTCCGTATTTGCAGGAAGTAGTTTACTTGGTATTATGGGAATAGTTTTATCATTCCCACTTGCAATAATAATAGTAACAACCTATAAGCATTATAAAGATGATTTAATAAATATTAAAAATAAAAGAAAATTAGTTAAAGAACAATAAAAACATTGTAAAAAATGTAATGTCGTTGTATAATATATACGTTTTTTAAATACTTAATATTATATTTAAGGAGGAATTTTATGATACAAAAACCTAAAGGAACATATGATGTTTATGGAGAATATGGTAAAAAAATAAAATATGTAGAAGAACTATTAGAAGTATTAATGGAAAAGTACAATTATGAATACTTTAGAACTCCAATCTTTGAATCAAGTAATCTATATCATCGTGGAGTTGGAGAAACAACTGATATAGTAACTAAAGAAACATATGATTTTAAAGATCGTGGCGATAGAAATATGACCCTTCGTCCAGAAGGAACTGCTGGAATAGTTAGAAGTTATATAGAAAATAAATTGTATGGAAATACTTCCTTAGTAAAAGCCTGGTATTATGGACCAAATTATAGATATGAACGTCCTCAATCAGGAAGATTTAGAGAGTTCTATCAATTTGGCTGTGAAGTATTTGGAAGTGATGATGCAACAGTAGATGCAGAAGTAATTAGTATACCAGTAATGCTATTTAAATTACTAGGACTTAAAGGTATAAAAGTAAATATTAACTCCTTAGGAGATAAAGAATCAAGAGATAATTACCATAACGCTTTAATAGAGTATTTTAAACCACATATAAATGAATTATGTGATGATTGTAAAGAACGTTTTTTAAAAAATCCTCTAAGAATTTTAGATTGTAAAGTAGATAGAGAAAGTGAAATACTTAAAAATGCTCCTAAAATTACTGATTATCTAAATGAAGAAAGTAAAAAGAAATTTGAAAACCTTCAAAAATATTTAAAAGCACTTAATATTGACTATGTAGTTGATCCTAATTTAGTAAGAGGATTAGATTACTATACACATACAGTATTTGAAGTAGAAGCTAATGTAGAAGGATTTGGTAGTCAAAATGTATTATGTGGTGGTGGAAGATATGATAATCTAGTAGAGCATCTAGGAGGTCCTAGTACATGTGGTGTAGGATTTGCTCTTGGAATGGAAAGATTACTTACAGCATTAGAATATGAAAAAGTACCTATGCCAATACATAATCATATAGATTGTTATGTCATACCAATGGATGAAAGTGTTAAAGATTATGCTTTCAATCTATGTATGAATTTAAGATTAAATGGTTACACAGTAGAATTTGATTATAATAATCGAAATTTAAAGAATAATTTTAAACAAGCCGATAAACTAAATGCCAACTTTGTAATCATTATCGGAACTGAAGAAAAAGAAACAGATATAATTTCCATCAAAAATAATCATACAAAAGAATCATACAAAATAAATAAAGAAGAACTAATTGATTTCTTAGATGAAAACTTAGAAGAATGTGATTGTGATTAACATGGATTTTAATTCATATGAAATAGATGTATCAGAATATTTTGATGGATTTATAGATCCCCAGGGAAAATACTATAAAGTTAAAGAAAAAGGTACAAAAGAAGATCTATTTAATATTTGGGCAAAACAATTTATTGAGTTAATAACAAATGTATACTATACGGAATTAAAATTTAATTATAAAAACATCTTAAATGTTAAAAAGATAGAATCATTCACTGATTTATTGATAAATCTTTTTGGCTATGTTTATTATAATCATGATTCAAAATATAATAAGCCAATTATTAAATTACCAGATCCAAATCTATGTAATATATCCGCAACCAGTGATCAAATAGAAGCACTCTATCATATTATGACACTAAATAATGAAAACCCAATGGATAAAGAATTTCTAATAGATGCAACAATTAACTATTATAATGGATCAGAAGAACAAATAGAAGGGAAAAAAAGATGAAAAATATCCAAATTAAAGAATTAAAAGAATATCTAAATAAAGAAATAGAAATACAAGGATTTGTAGATAATATACGTAATTTACAATATGTTCAATTTATAATATTAAGAGATGGAACAGGAAAAGTCCAAATAACTATTGAAAAAAGTGAAGAATCTAACAAAGAACTTGTAGAAATAGTAGATAATCTTACTCTAGAAAGTACAGTAAAAATCAAAGGTAAATTACTAGATAGCCCAAAAGTAAAACTAAATGGAATGGAAATAATTCCAACTAGTATTGAAGTAACAAGCAAATCAGATGGAGAACTTCCAATTGATATTAAGAAAAAAGATAATTCATTAAGAGAAACAAGATTAGATTGGAGATTCTTAGATTTAAGAAGAGAAGACAATAAATTATTATTTGAATGTCAAACATATATAGAACATTTAATGCGTGAATATTGGTATTCTAATGATTATATGGAAATACACACTCCAAAAATAAGTGCATCAAGTGCTGAATCAGGAGCAGAAATGTTTAAATTAGATTACTTTGGTCAAAAAGCCTGTCTATCACAGAGCCCACAATTTTATAAACAAATGGCAATGTCTGCAGGATTTAATAAAGTATTTGAAATAGGTCCAGTGTTTAGAGCTGAAAATTCCCATACAAGTTATCATGCCACTGAAATAGAAATGGTTGACTGTGAAATATCATGGATAAATAGTTATGAAGATGTAATTGATGAAGAAGAAGCTTGGATTAAATATGTATTTAATGGTTTAAAAGAAAAATATGGTGAAAAAATAAAAGAATTATTCAATGTTGAAGTAAGTGATACTACAAATAAATTTCCAAGAATAACATTTGAAGAAGTAAAAAAAATAATGAAAGAAAAATATAAATATGATGGTGAAAAAGAAGATGACTTGGATCGCCATGAAGAAGAATTAATTTGTAAATATGCCAAAAAAGAATATAAAAGTGATTTTGTATTTGTAACAAACTTTCCATATAGTGCACGTAGTTTTTATGTAATGAAGGATGATAATGGTATTACTCAAACATATGACTTGTTATTTAAAGGAATAGAAATAACAAGTGGTGCTCAACGTGAACATCGATATGATGTCTTAGAAAAACAAATAAAAGAAAAAGGAATTGATCCTAAAGAGTTACAATTTTATTTAGATTTCTTTAAATATGGTTGTCCTCCACATGGTGGTTTTGGAGTAGGATTAGCTAGAATATTGATGCGTATCTTTGAAATAGATAACATAAGAGAAGCAACATTCATCTATCGTGGACCAACTAGATTAAACCCATAAATATAGTAAATAATTACTATTTTTTGTTAAATTTTACAATTTGTAATAATTATGTTATCATATTTGCATGGAGGAAAACTTATGAATGGAATAATACTCATAAACAAGCCTGAAGGTATAACCAGTAGAGATGTAGTAAACACAGCTATAAAAAAATTAAGTACCAAAAAAATAGGCCATACCGGTACCCTCGACCCTATAGCTACTGGAGTAATGACTATCTGTATTGGTAAAGCTACTAAGCTAGTTAATTTATTAACTAGTGAGAATAAAGAATATATTGCTGAAGTGACTTTAGGAATAAAAACAGATACACTAGATATAACAGGTAATATCTTAGAAAAAAAAGAAACTAATATAGAAAAAGAAAAACTAGAAAAAGTAATTAATTCTTTTAAAGGAAAATATAATCAAGAAGTTCCAATCTATTCAGCAGTTAAAATAAAAGGTAAAAAATTATATGAGTATGCCAGAAATAATGAAGAAGTAATTCTTCCTAAAAGAGAAGTAGAAATATTTAGTATAGAACTACTAAATTATAAAGATAATAAATTTACTTTCAAATGTACAGTTAGCAAAGGAACATATATAAGAAGCTTAATAAAAGATATATGTACTAAATTAGAAACAATTGGAACTATGTCTAAATTAACAAGAATAAAACAAGGTAAATTTAAATTAGAAGATTGTATAGAAATAGAAGAAATATCTAAAGATAAAATAATAGATATAAAAAGTATACTAGATATTAAGCAAATACAATTAGATGATACTTTAAAATTTAAAATATTAAATGGTCAAATCATTGAAAACATTTATAATGAAGATAAAGTACTATTTAAAGATAAAAATAATGAAGTATTAGCTATCTATCAAAAATATGAAAAAGATAAAACAAAGATAAAACCATATATAATTCTATATGAAAAGAAGGAGAGATAAAATTATGACATTATTAATAATGGCTGCCGGAATGGGTAGCAGATTCGGAGGATTAAAACAAATAGAACCAGTAGGACCAAATGGAGAATTTATAATAGATTATTCTATTTATGATGCAATTAAAGCAGGATTTACAAAAGTAGTATTTATAATTAAAGAAGAAAATTATAATGATTTCGTAGAAACAATAGGAAAACGTATTGAAGGTAAAATAGAAGTAGAATACGTATTTCAAAAAATGGAAGATGTACCAAATGGTGTTGAAATACCAAAAGACAGAATTAAACCTTGGGGAACAGCACAAGCATTATATGCTGCTAAAAATGTAATAGATGGACCATTTGCTGTAATATCTGCTGATGACTTTTATGGAAGAGAACCATATACACTATTAATAGATTCATTAAATAAAGGAGAGTTTAGTGCTATTGGATATAAAATAGGAAATACCTTAACAAATGTTGGATCAGTAAAAAGAGGAGTATGCTTCAGCAAAGATGATTACCTAACTAATATTATTGAAAGTAAAGTTAAATTTGAAAATGGTAAAATAATAGGTGAACCATTAAGTGGTGGAGAACTATATGAAATGGATAGTAGTCAAAGCGTATCAATGCTAATGTTTGGGCTTCAACCATCATTATTTGAATATATCAAAGAAGATATGCCTAAATACTTTGAAAAACATGCAGATAATTTAACTACATGTGAATATTTACTTCCAGAAGTTCTAGGAGATATGTTAAGCAAAAATTTAATTAAAATTAAGCTAATTCCTACTCATGCAGTATGGAAAGGTGTAACATATAGAGAAGACTTAGAAGAATTAAAAAAATATATCAATGAAGAAATAGAAAATGGAGTATATCCAGAAAAATTATATAGTTAGGAGAATATTATGACATTAGCAATCATGGCTGCCGGAATGGGTAGCAGATTCGGGGGATTAAAACAAATAGAACCAGTAGGTCCAAATGGAGAATTTATAATAGATTATTCCATTTACGATGCTATTAAAGCTGGATTTAACAAAGTTGTTTTCATAATAAAAGAAGAAAATTATAACGACTTTGTTGAAACAATAGGAAAACGTATAGAAGGTAAAATAGAAGTAGAATATGTATTCCAAAAAATGGAAGATGTACCAGAAGAAATTGAAATACCAAAGGATAGAGTTAAGCCTTTAGGAACTGGTCATGTATTATATACTTTAAGAAATACTATTAAAGAACCATTTGCTGTAATATCAGCAGATGATTTCTATGGTAGAGAACCATTTAAGTTACTAGTAGATTCACTTAATAAAGGTGAATATAGTACTATTGGATATAAAATAGGTAATACTCTTACTAATGTAGGTTCAGTAAAAAGAGGTGTATTCTTTTCAAAAAATGGATATGTTACGCATATTGTTGAAAGTAAAGTAGAAAAACTAAATAATAAAATAGTTTGTACACCATTAAATGGTGGTGATGACTATATTATCAATGATGATCAAACAGTATCAATGTTAATGTTTGGACTTCAACCATCTATATTTAAGTTTATTGATAAAGATATATTAAATTATTTTAATTCTCATAAAGATAAATTAGATACTTGTGAATACTTCCTACCAGATATATTAACTAATATGATAAAAGAAAACTATGCCCAAATAAAACTAATTCCTACTCATGCAGTATGGAAAGGTGTAACATATAGAGAAGACTTAGAAGATTTAAAAAATTATATCAATGAAGAGATAAAAAATGGAGTATATCCAGAAAAACTATATTAAAAAAATGTGATATTTTTTATCACATTTTTATATGTCTTTCTTTTTAAAAGTAATATTAGTATCGTAATTATAATAATAAACTTTATTGAATAATAAATCAATATTTTCTTTTTTGATTTTAAATTCTAAATTTTTATTTCGATATCTTCCATAACTATCACTACTTTTACTAATTCTTCCAACTAAGCTAACAGTTATTACTTGAGTTTCTAATAATTCAATAAATTTATCAAAACTAATAATATTATAGATTGATAATTCATAATATCTAAAATACTTTATATTATTATCAATCTTTTTACTAGCTTTAATAACAGCTAGTTGATGCAGTTTAGTCATTACATGATTATAAAGAGTATCAAAATAAAGAAATGATTCTTTTTCAATCAAATTATTATTTAAATCATAAATTGCAAGAAAAATCTTTTTTTCATATCTATCAATTTCAAGTTTAAATATCCAATTATTATTAACAATATGAGTAGATTTTGTATTGATATCTTCAAATAATACTTTTTTATCAGTAAACACCTTATCATAATAACCATATTTATCAATTAAACGATTAATTTCCGGATATGTCGGTCCATCAAAAGAACAACTTAATAAAAAAATTGGAAAATCACTAAATCTTGTAGAACATTTTATTTCAATGCCTTCAAAATCAGGGAAATACATATTATCAGGAATTTTATTTAATTCTTGTTCAAAAGTAAGACCAACATTTCCAATTTTGTTATTTTCAAACGAACTTTTTATCCATCTCTTTTTCGCAATCTTATGAAATGATTTAATTAAATCTGTTATATTTTTTTCCACTTTCTCACCTCCCAAATAGAGGATAATATTTTACTTAAAATAAGTCAAATGTCGCTTTTTAAAAAATCTTTATATTAAAATGTTCAAAAATAAAAAACTGATAGTATAAAAAATACTAAAACTATCAATTTTCTAGAAAAATGTAAATTCAAAATTAAAAAATGTACAAATAAAAAAATTTTTATAAATTTATAAAAGAAATAGCATCTATATTTAAATTTAGAATGATATAGCGAAATAAATTATATATATTTAAAAAAGTAGCAATATTGCTACTCAATAAAATTATTATCTATATTTTAAAACTTTTGGAGAGCCTGTTAAGTGTTCAAGTTTAAATGCAGAATAATCATTTAAAGAATCATTATTATTTAGTAAGTATTTAACTTGTTCTTCAGTTAATAAATCAGATCCATTAATTTTTTCTAGAGGTTTACAATATCTTGGTAAATATCCTGTAATTCCATCTACACTACATTCAGCAAACCCCTGATATTTCAAACTAAATGCAACAGCATGCTCTAAAACAGCTGGTATAAGTTGTTTTCCATAATTTAAACTTCTTGGATCTAATTCAATATATGTTAACTTTCCGTTACTATAAGCAGTTAAAGAATCATCATTATTTTCACAAATTCTATCATAAACAATAGGTACGATCATCTTTTCAGCAAATGGAATAACTTCACCTTTATCATTTCTTTTAAGTCTAATAACACCATATTTAAAATTAATCTTTGGTCCAAATTTAGGCCCAAGTGCTTCTAATTCACTTTTTAATGTATATTGATTTAATCCATCTAGATAACAGTTAGAAACACTAAGGTCACAAACAGCATAATGATCATTCCATAATTCAACAATATCCCAATAATCTTTAGTTAATTGAATATTATTTTTTTCTAAATGTACTTTGTGATTTTGAACAAAAACATTACCATCTGTACCCATTTCTTGTACTGAAGTTTCTCCTATTTCAAATTCATATTCCAAATCAGTATTAAAATAATTTATTCCATTTTTCTCTTTTCCTTTTAAATATCCTTGCATTATATCTCACCTTTCATCGTCATTATATCATATCTATTTATACTAAGTCAATTAATATTATAATATTATTTAATAAGAATTATACTATTTGTATCAAGTTTAGGGTGGGAATAAGTCGAGTCCAATAATTAACGGATGGGGGCAAATGATATAAAAAAAAAGCAATAAAAAATTATCACTTTAAATATCAAGATTGGTGCGAGTGAAGGGACTTGAACCCCCATACCGTTAAGTGCTAGATCCTAAGTCTAGTGCGTCTGCCAATTTCGCCACACTCGCTAATTTAAAATGGTGGATCTTATAGGACTCGAACCTATGACCGCCCGGTTATGAGCCGGATGCTCTAACCAACTGAGCTAAAGATCCATCACCTGACTTCAATAATATATCATGTTTTAAAAATTTATGCAAGATATTTTTTTAAAAATATCTAAATAAATTTAAATAATTTAAAATTAAGTACCATTTATTGGTTAGACCCGGCCCCATTAAGTAATCGGATTCTCAATATCAGAAACATCTCCCTTATTAGATAGAGTAACAACATAGAATGTAACAAATGCAGCTGCAATAGTAAGAATGGATGCAAAAATCTGTAGAATATAAGGTTTTAAATCTTCACCTTCCTTCTTAGAAATTTCATATAACTTATAATTAACATATAAAAAAACAATACCAATAATTAAAAATAAAATTCTATTACCTTTTGCTATTTTAAAAGTCGTTTTAGAATCAAATAAAGTATCCCTATCTTGTAACTCTAATTTTTGATTATAAGTTAAAAGAAGAGAAATAATAATACCAACTAAAGAAAATATAAGTGCATAAATTTGAATATTAATATAATTTTCTTCCTTATTATTCAAAAATATCACCTATAAAAATATATGAAGAAAATCGAGTTTATTTCTTTCAATTATAAAAAAAAGATGTTATAATAGCGATGGTGTTGTTATGAAACAGGAAAATATTCGAAATTTTTCAATAATTGCTCACATTGACCATGGTAAAAGCACCCTAGCAGATAGAATACTTGAAGAAACAGGAGCAATTACCGATAGAGAAAAACAAGAACAATTATTAGACAATATGGAATTAGAAAGAGAACGAGGAATAACTATTAAGTTAAATGCAGTCGAACTTAACTACACATTAAATGGAGAAGATTATCAACTTCATTTAATAGATACTCCAGGGCATGTCGATTTTACATACGAAGTATCAAGATCCCTTGCGGCATGTGAAGGAGCACTCCTTGTAGTAGATGCTGCTCAAGGAATAGAAGCGCAAACACTAGCTAATCTTTATCAAGCACTTGATAATAATTTAGTAATAATTCCCGTAATAAATAAAATAGATTTACCAAATGCCGATATTCCAAAAGTAAAACAAGAACTTATAAATACAATTGGATTTGACGAAAGTGAAATACTTCTAGTAAGCGCTAAAACAGGAGCAGGAATTAAAGAATTATTAGAAGCAATAATAACTCGTATCCCATCTCCAAAAGGTGATAAATCTAAACCAGTACAAGCATTAATATTTGATAGCGTATTTGATTCATACAAAGGAATAGTAACATCTCTAAGAGTAGTAAATGGAGAAATTAGTGTTGGCGATAAAATAAAAATGATGGCAACAAACGCTATCTATGATGTAGTAGAATTAGGAGTACATACTCCAAAAGAAAAAAAATTAGACAAATTAAAAACTGGTGAGGTAGGATACCTATGTGCCAGTATAAAAAGCATAAATGATGTAAAAGTAGGAGATACCATAACAATTATAGGTAAAGAAGCAGAAAAACCATTAGATGGATATAAACCAATGAAACCAATGGTCTTCTGTGGATTATATCCAATTGAATCAAGTCGCTTTCCCGAATTAAGAGAAGCACTTGAAAAATTAAAACTAAATGATGCATCACTAGAATTTGAACCAGAAACATCTCAAGCATTAGGATTTGGATTCCGTTGTGGATTTCTAGGACTACTTCATATGGAAATAATCGAAGAAAGAATCGAAAGAGAATTCAATATTGAATTAATTGCAACAAGTCCATCAGTAGTATATGAAGTAGAACTAACAGATAGAAGTATAATTACAATTGATAGTCCATCAAAAATGCCAGAAAGACAAAAAATTGCAACTATAAAAGAACCATATATTAGAACTAATATATTTGTACCAACCGATTATATAGGTCCAATAATGGAACTATGTCAAAACAAAAGAGGTAATTATATATCAATGGACTATATAGATCCAACAAGAGTAAATATTCATTATGAAATACCACTTTCTGAAATAGTATATGATTTCTTTGATAAACTAAAATCATATACCAAAGGATATGCATCATTTGATTATGAATTTATAGGATATAAACCAAGTAATTTAGTTAAAATGGATATTCTATTAAATGGTGAAGCAGTAGATGCATTAAGTTTAATTGTACATAAAGATTTTGCTTATAATCGTGGAAAAGCAATAGTAGAAAATTTAAGAAAATTAATACCACGTCAACAATTTGAAATACCAATTCAAGCAGTAATAGGAACTAAAGCAATAGCTAGAACAGATATAAAAGCAGTAAGAAAAAATGTCCTAGCTAAATGTTATGGTGGAGATATAACCAGAAAAAGAAAATTACTAGAAAAACAAAAAGAAGGTAAAAAAAGAATGAAAATGGTTGGAAGTGTCGAAATACCACAAGAAGCATTCTTGTCAGTATTAAGTATGGGGGAAGAGTAAAAATGAAAGAGTTAAATATAGAAAAATTAAAATTTATAAAAAAATTAGCTTTAGAATATCGTTTATCAACAAAAAATATTTGTAAATTACTAGGTCTTGAACCTACAGAAGAAAATCAACAATATATATATAATTTATTTATGACAAATGATGAAATATTGAGATATGAAGAAAAAAAAGAATTTATATATTTAAATTATGAGACAACAGGTGAAGAAAAACAAAGTGATAAAATATCATATACAACAGCCCAATTAGCAGTATTAAAAATGCAAAAAGCTTTATTAACAGGTGATAAAGATCTAGTTAAACAAATAAATGATAAAATGAAAAAAATTGATAAAGAATTTGCTGATCTAAGAAGAAGACCAAAATGGATTGATGTCACACCAGAAGAAATATTAACTATTTCTAAATATCGTGTTAAACATGCATTATCAAAAAATGAAATTAATCGTCTAATTGGAATTGGTGATGGAACTCTAACCAAATATGAGCGTTTAATTGAAAGTGAATTTTGGAAAACGAAAATAAAAAAATTAAATGAATATAATTTTAGCTTATGCCATGTTTCAGTAAATGAAAGAAAAAAGAAAAGAATATGATAAAATCAGTATATATTCATATTCCTTTTTGCAATACTATATGTTCTTATTGTGATTTCTGTAAAATATTTTATAATTCAAATTTAGTAGATAAATATTTAGACACTTTAGAACAAGAAATTAAAACTAAATATAAAAATGAAATAATAAATACTATTTATATAGGTGGAGGAACACCTTCATCATTACCACTAAAAGAGTTAAAAAAATTATTTCAAATTACTAAATTATTTAAAACTGATTTAAAAGAATTTACCATCGAATGTAACATAGAAACAATTACTGAAGAAAAATTAAAACTATTTAAAGAAAATGGTGTTAATAGAATCAGTATTGGTATTCAAACATTAAATGATAAGTATATAAAATTTTTAAATAGAAATCATAATAAAAAATTAGTAGATAAAAAAATAAAATTAGTAAAAAAATACTTTAATAACATAAATATAGATTTAATATATGCAATACCAGATGAAACATTAGAAGAATTAAATGAAGATTTAGATTATATCGTAAATTTAGATATACCACACATTTCAACATATTCATTAATAATTGAAGAACATACTAAATTATACATTGATAAAACAAAAAATATTGATGAAGAATTAGATTATAAAATGTATAACAATATAATAGCAAAATTAGAAAAAAATAATTATATTCACTATGAAACAAGTAATTTTGCTAAACCAGATTATGAATCAAAACATAATTTAACCTATTGGAATAATGAAGAGTACTATGGATTTGGCTTAGGAGCAAGTGGTTATATCAAAAATATTAGATATACAAACACTAGAAGTATAAATAAATATTTAGAAAATAGCTATATAAAAGAATTACATAAATTAAATAAAAAAGAAACAATCGAAAATGAATTTATATTTGGATTAAGAAAAATACAAGGTATTAATAAAGAAACATTCTATAAAAAATATAAAATAGATATATGTACCTTAAATAGTGTAAACAAAATGTTAAAAGAAGAGAAATTAATAGATGACGGAAATTATATTTATCTAAATAAAAAATACCTTTATACTGCCAATGATATCCTGATAGAATTTATAAACTAAATATTAGTTTCTTTTTTTTATTGAATAATTTTAAAAAAAATTGTATACTTTATATGATAATAGAATTTGTATAAAAAATAAAGAAGTGATATAATTACGTTGCTGAGGTGAATTATGAAAAAAGAAATGTCACATTATATAAAATCAATAAAAGATAAATTTATATCATATAGTAAGACCAATGTTTTATTAATGGTATTTGTCATAACTAACTTAATAAATGCCATTATTTTAAGAACACTTACCGTAAAAAATGTATTTGCTATAAAACCTATTTTAGCAGATACCGTAGTACTATTATTTATATCAGCATTCTCATATTGTTTTAAACCAAAAAAACAATTTAGATATTATATAGTATGGTCAGTAATATTTACAGCTGTATGTATTATAAATTGTGTATATTATTCAAACTATATATCATTTGCTTCATTCTCACTTTTAACAACATCCCTAGAATTAGGAGGATACGCTGGAGCCATTGGCAGTGTCTTAGAAGCTAAACAATTTATATTCTTATGGCAACCATTTGCTCTTATCTTATTTCATTTAAGTTTAAGAAGAAGAGGATATTATGATAAAGTAGCACTTGTAGAAAAAGGTAAAATTAGATTTTTAAATACCATAGTAGTTGCTTTCATAATATTAGGATTCTTTGTTTCTATGTTATCAAGTAAAGACTTAAATAGATTAGATAAACAATGGTATAGACCATATATAGTTATGGAATTTGGTATATATACATATCAATTTAATGATTTATATTCATGCGTTAAAACTAAAGTAAATACTATGTTTGGATATGATGATGCAGCTAAAACATTTAGAGAATACTATGAAGAACATAATGAACAATCCCAAGAAAATAAATATACAAATTTATTCAAAGGGAAAAATATTATAGTTATACATGGAGAAAGTCTTCAAGGATTTACAATGAATGTAGCTATAAACAATCGAGAATTAACACCTAATATAAATAAATTAGCAAGTGAAGGAATTTATTTTTCTAATTTTTATTCACAAGAAAGTGTAGGAAATAGTAGTGATAGTGAATTTACCCTTCTTACATCTTTAATGCCATCAAGTAGTGGAACAGTATTTATTAACTACTTTGATAGAGAATATCAAACATTACCAAAACTACTTAAACAAGAAGGATATTATACATTTAGTATGCATGGTAATAGTGGTAGTTCATGGAATAGAAACGTAATCCATCCAAAATTAGGATTTGATGATTTCTATTACTATACCAAAGATTATGAAATAGATGAAAAAATCGGACTTGGTTTAAGTGATAAATCATTCTTTAGACAATCAGTAGATATTATTAATAATTTTGATGATACTAAAAAACCATTCTATGGAACACTTATAATGCTTACAAATCATACACCATTTAATGATATTGGTGAATATAGTGATTATATAGTAGATATTATTCCTGAAGGACAAGAAAATAATGAAAAACAAGTAAATACTAATGCAGAAAATAATGAACAAACAGAAGTAGAAAATGAAAATCAGGAACCAGAATTAATACCATTCCTAGGAGGTACAAAACTAGGTAACTACTTTAGATCAGTACATTATGCCGATGAAGCAATAGGTGAACTAATGCAAGAATTAGATGAAAAAGGTTTACTTGAAAATACTATAGTAGTAATATATGGAGATCATGATGCTAAATTAAAACAAGCAGAATATAAAAGATTCTATGAAAGTGAATATATTGATGAATCTTTAATTGATCCAACTAAAAAAATAGAAGAAGTAAATGATTATACATATGAAATAAATAGAAAAGTACCATTTATAATATGGTCAAAAGATATTATAAATACTGATTATGCTGGAACATTCGATGAAGTAATGGGTATGATAGATGTAATGCCAACTTTAGGAAATATGTTAGGCGTTCATAATGAATATGCTCTTGGACATGATATATTTAGTCGTGAAGAAAACGTAGTAGTATTTCCTAGTGGAAACTGGATTACTAATAAAATTTATTATAATACATCAAAAAATGATTTCTATCCATTAATGATGAATACTCCAATTGGACAAGATTATATAGATAATTATAATAAATATGCAGAAGATATTATTAAAGTATCTAATGGTATAATTGTTTATGATTTAATAAAAAATTCTAATGAAGAATACTAAAAAGCTATTAAGACAAACTTAATAGTTTTTATTTGAATAAATCTAAAATATTAATATCTAAACTAATACAAATCTTACTTAATATTTCCAAAGTAATATTATCAGATATACCATCTTCTTCAATATTTTCTAAATACTTAATAACTAACCCAGTCATCATTGCTAAATTACTTATCTCATACTTCTTCTCTAATCTTATTTTTTTAATATTATTTCCTATTTTTTATTTATATCCATCTAATCACCAATAATATAATTACCAAATTAAGAATAAATATACTATTATAAACATAATCTTAATTGAGGCGATGTTTATGAAAAAAATAATACCATTTAAAAAAGAAATAATATTCAAAAATAATATAAGTGAAATAACTAGTATTTCTTTGGAGCACCATCTTACAATTGATAATTTAGAAATAAAAGGAGAATTTATAGTAAGTGGTGATTATAAAATAACCGATAATAGTGAATCCACAGAAAACTTTAATATTAATATACCATTTGAAATAATCCTTGATGAAAAATATGATACATCTAAATCTAATGTCGATATTGATGATTTTTATTATGAAATAATTGATGAAAAAATATTATCAGTTTCAATTGATGTCCTAGTAGATAAATTATCAGAAATATTAATACAAGAAGAAATACCAGTGATAGAAGAAAAAAAAGATATCATCGAAGAATTATATGAAGAACAAAATAGATTAGATATAGAAAAAGAAGAAATAAAAAAAGAGGTACCAATTATAAAAGAAGAAACAGAAGAAAAAAATGTAAATAGATGTATCGAAGAAGATGATATTTTACCAGGAGAAGAGGAGAGTATTAAAATGGATGAAAAACAAGTTATTAATGAAAAACAAATTGATAAAGAAGAAAAAAATAATGATAAAAAAGAAATAGAAAAAGAAGAAATAAATGATAAAATAAATTCCTTATTTAGTAATACAGGGGAAGGAAATATTTATGTATCATATAATGTATACATAATAAGAGAAGGCGATACAATAGAAACAATTCTAAATAAATATAATATCACAGAAGAAGAACTAAAAAAATATAATGATTTATCAAACTTAAAATTGGGTGATAAAATAATAATTCCATCATAATGAAAGAATTAAAAGAAATATTAAAAAAAAATTCCCTAAGAGTTAATAGTTATGAAAAATTAGGAAAAGTAACAACTATATCAACTAATAATGGTAAATATATAGTAAAAAAAACTAAAGATAACAAAGATATATTTAATTATTTAATAACCCGTAATTTTAATTATTATCCAGATATAATAGATAATTTCGATAATTATCAAATAACTAAATATATCAATAATATAAAAATACCAGATGAACAAAAAATAAATGATTTAATTAAATTAGTAGCTATTCTTCATTCCAAAACTTCTTATTATAAAGAATTAAATAATTCCGAGTATAAACAACTATATGAAGATTTACTTAATAATATTGAATACTTAAATGAATACTATAATGATTTAATAAATATAATTGATACTAAAGTATATATGAGTCCACCAGAATATCTACTTGCTAGAAATATATCAATTATATTTTCATCATTAATCTTCTGTAAGAATAAATTAGAAAAGTGGTATAAACTAGTAAATAAACAAGACAAATATCGAGTAGCAGTAATTCATAACAATTTAAAATTATCTCACTTTATAAAAAATAACAATGATTATCTAATTAGTTGGGATAAAGCTAAAATAGACTTACCAATCTTTGATTTATATAAACTATATAATAACCATGCCCTAGACTTTGACTTTTATGATATATTAAAAAAATATGAAGAAATATATCCCTTAAAAGAAGAAGAATTAGATTTATTTATTATATTAATAAGTATGCCAAATAAAATAGAATTCACTGATAATAACTATGAAGACTGTAAAAATATAGGTGATGAATTAGATAAAATATATAAGACAGAAAAATTTGTTAGTGAATATAAAAAAATCAAATAAATTGATTTTTTTACCATAATATCCTAAAAAATGAGAAAAAACACATAATTAAAAATATAAAGATTAATAAAATATTAAATCTAGTAACAATAAATAAAGTAAGAATAATTTGATAGAATAAAAGAATTCCAAATACTAGAATTAATATCCACCATAAACCTCTACCACACCACCAATTACGCATCAAACCACCTATAATATAGTATTATAAAAATAAAATTTTAAATAATTAAATATCCTAAATGAGAATAAATTTAGATTATAAGCATATTATTGATTAGGTGATATCTATGGAATTTCAAATAGGGGATTATGTAACAAGAAATTCATATAACAATGATATTATATTTAAAATAACCGATATAGAAGGAACTACTTGTGAACTTATCGGATTTAGTGTTCGTTTAGTAGCTGATAGTGATATATCTGATTTAGTTAAATGTGATATAAAAAGGGATATAGAAGAAGAAAATGAATTTATGGAAAGAGTCAAAGAAAAAAAAATAGATGATCGTAGTGATTATTTTTACCTACCAGGTAAAATCCTACATATTGATGGAGATAAAGAATACCTAAATAAATGTATGAAATATTATAAAAGTATTAATTTAATGGCAATGGGAATAAATGAAATAGAAGAAAATATTCCCTATAAAATAAAAGAATATCTAAATGAATATAACCCTAGTATTATAGTAATAACAGGACATGATGCCTATTATAAAAAAAGAGGAAATACAAATGATATAAATGCCTATAAAAATAGTAAAAACTTTGTTCAGGCAGTAATAGAAGCAAGAAAATATGAAAAAAGTCATGAAAAATTAATAATTATTGCAGGAGCATGTCAATCTGATTATGAAGAACTAATAAAAGCTGGAGCTAATTTTGCAAGCAGTCCCAAAAGAATTAATATTCATGCTCTTGATCCAGCAATCATCGCATCCAGTATGAGTTTATCAGATATAAATCAAGATATCGATTTAAAAGAAATAATTAATAAAACCAAATATGGTAAAGAAGGAATAGGTGGAATTATTACTAAAGGAACAATGTATAGGGGGTATCCAAGATGACATTATATGAAATAAAAAAGAATTTAAGTGAATACTTAGGAAAAGAAGTATCAATAAAATATAATCTAGGTAGAAATAAATATGAAAATTATAAAGTGAAAATCAAAGAATTATATGATAATATTTTTTTAGTAGAAAACAACATGGGTATAAAATCATTTAGTTATAATGATGTAGTTACTAAAATAATAAAGATTGACTATTAGTGCTTATTGTGTTATAATCTGATTACCGGGGTCGTCTAGATTCGACGGAAGTTTGAAAGACTTAAGTGGCAAGTCGAAGGTACGCGTTAAGTACACAAAAAAAATAATTGGAAACAAAATTAAAAACGCATTTGCTTCACTTTTCAGAAGAAACAGTGTAGCTTTCGCCTAATCAATTAATAAGGCATGCACTTTCTTTTACGTTTTTCCTATGAATGTTTAAGAAGGTTCGATTTAGTAGGATATATTACTATGAAGCTTATAAGTAGTAATGAAATTTTATAAGCTTACTAAAAAGTCAGTTGTTAGTTACTTTATTTTTTAGGACACTTTCTAACTAAATAAACTTGTAGATGCTTAAAATTCTTTAACTTTTCGGACAGGAGTGCAATTCTCCTCGACTCCACCATGTGAAATTAATCCCTTGTTTTTCAAGGGTTTTTATATATAAAATTAATTTTGGTCTTGTTTTTGGCCTTGCTTTATGAATTTTTTCTATAATTATATGATATAATTATTTATAGTGAAAGGAATGATACTTATTATTAAAGAAAAAAAATATATATATGAAATGAAATCATTACCATTAAATATTATATCAATTATTATATTTATAATTTTAGTTGTAATTACATATCTGTTATATATAATATTAAATTATAAGTTTAATATAAATTCTTTAGATTATCAAATAACATTTATATTACTAATGCCATATTTTATATTTCATGAAATATTACATAGTATTGGATATGTAATAAATGGAGCTAATTTTAAAAACATAACATATGGAATGCATCTAGAAAAAGGAATACTTTGTTGTTCATGTAAACAATCAATAAAAAAAAGAACCATTCTTTGGTCTTTAATTTATCCATTGCTATTTATAGGAATAATAACTTACATAATAGGAATAATTCTTAATAATAAAATACTTATATTTCTATCAATAGCTAATATTACAGGATGTAGTGGAGACATAATAATGTTTTATCATTTCTTAAAAATAAAAAAATTACAATTTTTTGAATATGATAATCCAATGGCATTTGGAATAATGACCAAAGATAATCTGGATAATAAAGAACTATTTGGTTTAAAACAAATAAAAAATGAAAAGATAGTACAAACAATTAATAAAAAAATTACAATAAGTAAAAAAAGTATTATATATTTAATAATCTATTTTATACTATGTTTATTAATCTTTATTTAATGTTAATTATCTCTATTAATTTTTTAGTACTAAAATTTGGTACATAATTTTTAGAAAATACAATACCTATATATTTACTAGGTATTTTTTCTTAATAAATACATATAATAAATTGACAAATGATATTATTTATAATATTATTTGTGCATAAAGCGATTTTGCTTTAAAAATGTGCTCTTTGTAGCGTATCGGTTTTTTAACCGAAAGACTTTGACCTTTTTGGTCGTATGACTATTATTTTATAATAGTCATTTTATTTTGTTAGAAAATCAATTATTTCTTTATTTAATTTTTTTAAAATAGTTTTATCACAATAACATTTGATATTATCCTTAAATATTTTTGTTTTACTAATTGTAGTTATTTGTGTAATTAAGGCATAAGTATCTTTATTATATTTTTGCTTTCCAAAAGGTTTAAAAATATCTCCTAAATAAAATCTTTTATAACCAGGTTTAGAAGTTAATGGAATTACAGTTAAATTATCTACATTATTATTATCATCATTATTTAAAACAATAGCAAAATGGGTATTTGATAATTCAGATCCTAAATTAATGCCAAAATCTACTTTAATAATCTCGCCTCTTTTAAAATTTGGTTTATTTGATACTTTCCCATCAGATTCCTTTTTAAATAAAATTGATTCTTTTTCTAACCAATTTACAAGTTTAAAAAATTTAATATGATTTGACATATGAGCATACTTGTAATTTGTACAACCATAAATATAACTTATTAGTTAGTGGTGGATCTGATTATCATGGCAAATCAGTTAAACCTAATATTGAATTAGGAACTGGTAAAAATAATAATTTAAAAATAAAAAAATTATCTATACTTGATAAATTATAATAAATGTATTTATATAATTATTAGAAAATGATATAATATATAATGTAATATAATTACAAATTAAGGAGGAAAAATATGAAAGAAAAAGAAATAGTATTAGAAGCAATGAAGAAAGCAAATGAACCAATAAATGCAGGTAAAGTAGTAGAACTTACTGGTCTAGATAGAAAAGTAGTAGATAAAGTATTTCAAGAATTAAAAAAAGAAAACTTAATAGTATCACCAGTTAGATGTAAATGGGAACCAGTTAATAAGTAATTAATACTTACAAAAAATATAGAAAGTAATAATTAAATGAATATAATAAATGTAAATAAAGATAATTTTGATACTGAAGTATTAAAAAGTGAAACTAAAGTATTAGTAGATTTTAATGCTAATTGGTGTGGACCTTGTAGAATGCTAAGACCAATATTAGAAAGTATTGAAAATGATAAAGTAAAAATAGTCTCAATAAATGTTGATAATGAAGAAGAATTAGCTTATAAATATCAAGTATCATCAATACCATGTTTAGTATTATTTGAGAAAGGTAAAGAAATAAAAAGAAGTATTGGTTTAATATCAAAAGATGAAATAGAAAAAATGATTGGAGAATAACTATGTATGATATTATAATAGTTGGAGCAGGAACTGCTGGACTAACTTCAGCACTCTATGCATCTCGTGCTTCTAAAAAAGTATTAGTATTAGAAGCTAAAAACTATGGTGGACAAATAATAAATACATTAGATATTGAAAACTATCCAGTAGAAGAACATATATCAGGATTTGATTTTGCTACAAAATTATATAATCAAGCTAAGAATTTAGGTGCAGATATCAAATATGAAAAAGTAATTGATATAAAGAATAGTGATATCAAAGAAGTTATAACTAGTAAAAACACCTATAAAGCTAAAGCAATTATCTTAGCTACAGGATCAGTTAATAGAAAACTAAATCTTTCTAATGAAGATAAATTAATAGGAAAAGGTATTTCATATTGTGCTACATGTGATGGAGGCTTTTATAAAAATAAAATAGTTGCAGTAGTAGGAGGTGGTAATACTGCCCTAGAAGATGCCCTATATCTATCTGATATAGCTAAGAAAGTTTATTTAATCCATCGTAGAGATGAATTTAGAGGAGATTCCGTAACTTTATCTAAACTAAAAGAAAAAGATAATATTATATTCATTTATAATAGTAATATAACTAAATTAAATGGTAAAGAGCATTTAGATAGTATTGAAATTACCAATAAAGAAGGTAATGTAGATACTATTAAATTAGATGGATTATTTGTAGCTATAGGTAGAATTCCTGAAAATAAAATCTTTTCTAAAATAATAAATTTAGATAATAATGGATATATTATAGCTAGTGAGAATTGTCATACCAATATTGATGGTATATTTGTAGCTGGTGATAACAGAACTAAAGAATTAAGACAATTAGTTACCGCAACAAGTGATGGAGCTAATTCTGCAACAGAAGCAGTAAAATATATTAATAATTTATAAAAATAATTATCAATAAAAAAGATTATCATTTTTGATAATCTTTATTTATTAATAACACTTCCTAAATCATAGAAAGATCCATCTTTAGTAGCTCCAATTACAGTTCTATACCCTGAAGCATTTTGACTAGATGCATCTACATTATATAACTTAACAACATCCTTAACACCGCTAACTAAGCCGTTAGATGTAAATGTTCCTGTACTTCCATCAGAATTAACACTAGCAGTTAAAACATATTGAATACTTCCATCAGTATTACCAGTTTCATATTGTTTAAACATTTTAGTATATTCAACTGTACCATCTTCCATGATAAAGAATAATGTAATTCCATTATAAGATTGTCCTAAATCACCAATAAAAGTACTTCTAACATTCTTACTAAATCCAGTAATACTATAATCTTTTACTTCACCACTAGAACCAGTAGTAGAAACTTTTCCAAAAATAGCCCAATCAATAGTTAAAGTAACACTCTTTTTATCATTATTAACTTTCATTGATAAACCATAATTACCTTCAGTATCACTAGAATTTTTATAAGTGATATCACTAGTATTTAATGATTTAGTTAAATCTAATTCTTTAACTTCTGTAGTTTGATTATTAGTATCACTAGAAGTATTATCAGAATTAGTGTTAGTTGTTTCAGTAGAATTAGTAGAATCATCCTTAGAAAATATTATACCTTTATCATAAAGAATATAGAAAACTAATCCTAAAATAACAAGTACTAATAAAACAATTACAATAGCTAAGCTATTATTTTTTTTACTTTCCATCACAATCCTCCTTTCTATTATAATTATAACACAATAATAATAAGATATGATATAATTATTCTAGTAAAGGGGATAATATGAAAAGATATAATCCAGATATACATAATGGTTTAAATGACAAAGAAATAAATGAAAGAATAAAAAATAATTTAATAAATTATAATACAGATATCAAAACAAAAAGTATAAAAGCAATAATACTTAGTAATGTATTTACCATTTTTAATTTATTAAATTTTTCTATAGCTTTAGCTATATTTATGGTAGGATCATATAAAAATCTATTATTTATGGGAGTAGTATTCTGTAATACAATAATAAGTATAATTCAAGAGGCAAATTCTAAAAGAGTAATAGATAAACTATCAGTAATAGCTAGTACCAAAGTATTAGCTATAAGAAATGGTCAAGAAAAGACTATTAACTTAGATGAAATAGTATTAGATGATATAATAAAATTAAAAATAGGTAATCAAGTTATAACCGATTCAATTATTAAAGAAGGAACAGTTTATGTTGATGAATCATTTATAACAGGAGAATCTGATTTAGTAGAGAAAAAAGAAGGAGATATGTTACTATCTGGAAGCTTTATTGTAAGTGGAGAATGTATATCAAAAGTAGAACATATAGGAATTGATAATTATACAAGTAAAATATCTAAAGAAGCAAAATATATAAAAAAAATAAATTCTGTAATTATGTCATCCTTAAATAAAATAATAAAATTTGTATCAATAGTAATAGTACCTTTAGGACTTATATTATTTTTAAGACAATATAATTTAGATAAAAATATAACTGATGCTGTAGTTAATACTTCTGCAGCCATTATTTCTATGATACCAGAAGGATTAGTTCTATTAACCAGTACAGTACTAGCTGTAAGCGTTATTAAACTAGGAAGAAAAAGAGTACTAGTACAAGACTTATATTGTATAGAAACATTAGCTAGAGTAGATACAATTTGTCTAGATAAAACAGGAACCCTAACAGAAGCATCCCTAGAAGTAGAAAAAGTAATACCTCTAAACAATAATCATGATATAAATAAAATATTATCAGCTATGGGTAATATTTTAAATGATAATATAACAATAAAAGCAATACATGATAAATTTAGTAAAAATATAAAACTAGATTATATAGAAAAAATACCATTTTCATCTAAAAAAAAATATTCTGGAGTAATATTTAAAGATGAAGGAACATATATATTAGGAGCTCCTGATTTTTTAACCAAAGATAAATACTTATTAAATAAAATAAATGAATATAATGAATATCGTACCATATTATTAATGCATACTAAGTTTTTTGATAGTTTAGATAATTTAGAACCAGTAGCTATCATATTAATAAAAGATAAAATAAGAAAAAATGCTAGTAACACATTAAGTTACTTTAAAATGCAAGGAGTAGATATTAAAATAATATCCGGTGATTCCATTAGTACAGTATCTAATGTAGCTAGAAATGTATGCCTAGAAAACATTAAATGTATTGATATAACTAAAGTAAAAAAAGAAGATAACTTAAGAAAAATAGTCGAAGAATATAATGTATTTTGTAGAGTATCTCCAAATGATAAAAAAAGTATTATTAAAGCCTTAAAAAAGAATAAACATACTATAGCCATGACAGGTGATGGAGTAAATGATGTTTTAGCCTTAAAAGAAGCAGACTTAAGTATAGCTATGGCTAGTGGTAGTGATGCAGCTCGTAATGTATCTCAAATAGTACTATTAGATTCTAACTTTGATGCCGTAATAGATATACTCCTAGAAGGTAGAAGAACAATCAATAATATAGAAAGATCATCAACACTATTTCTAACTAAAACAATATATGCAACCTTACTTGCTATTATATTTTTATTTGTATCACTTGATTATCCATTCCAACCAATTCAATTAAGCTTAATAAGTTCAATAACTATTGGAATACCATCATTTGTATTAGCTCTACAACCTAATAAAGACTTAGTAAAAGGTAATTTCTTCTTAAATGTTATAAGTAAATCTATTCCAAGTGCCTTAACAGTAGTAATAAATGTAATATTTACAATGATAGTAGGATATATATTTAAACTAACAAATCAAGAAATATCAACCATGGCAATATCCTTAGTAGCATTTACCGGTTTTATTCTATTATTTAAACTATGTTATCCATTTAATAAATTAAGATTAATTCTATATATAGGACTAATAATTCTCTTTATTATTAACATAATTGGCTTTAATAGGATATATGATTTAGTAATGTTAAATACAAATATCTTCATACTTATTGCTATTTTGTATATTTTTGATATAATATTATATAGACAATTAACATATTTATGCAGCGCGAAAATATTTAGGAGGTATGTATGAATATTTTAGCACTTATATTTGTATTATTAGTATCCCTATCATTAGTTGGTGGATCACTATTAGGTATTTATTTACACAAAAATAAAAAAATCAATATAGAATTAATTATTAATTACTTATTTGGTTCAATGGTAACACTAATAGCAGTTAAACTAGTACCAAATATAATTATCATATCAGAAGAATTTTTAGGAAGATGGAAAGGATTAGTAATATGTTCTGTCTTAGCTTTTCTAGGATTTATAATAATAAAACAAATAGATTTATTTATACCACATCACGAAGAATATGATAATAAACATGAACATAGCTGTTATCACCATCATCTAAAACATGTAGCTTATATATTAATAACATCAATTGTTATTTATAACGTTATACAAGGAATAGAAATTTTTAATAATATAAATGAAGATTTTGGAAGAGGATTATTAGTATGTCTATCTTATATCATTTGGAATATTCCTATTGGTATAATAATTACATATAAACTAATAAATTTATTAAAACAAAGAAATACAATTATGATAAGTAGTATATTATCATTTCTTATATTATTAGGAGGTTTAATTGCCCTAATATTTAATTTTAATAATCAAATAATATTAACCCTTCTATTATCAGTAACATTAGGAATGATGATATTTATGGTATTCTGTGAATTATTAGATCAATTAATTAAAATAGAAGATAAAAAAAATATAACTATAGGAATAATATCAGGTATTGTATTATCAATTATAAGTATTATTTTAGGATAAATTAGAAATATATTTCTAATTTTTTTCTATTGTAAAATAAATAGAAAAGTGCTAAAATATGTGTACTTTGGGGGTTATTTATGCAATTAAGAGAAGGAAATATATTAAATCTTATTAATTTATATAAAAATGGTGATATAAATGCCAGAAATAAATTAATAGAAACGAATTATAAAATGATTAAAGAAAAAGCAGAAACATCATATAAATTATTAACCATTAAAATAAAAGAATATTATAATATAAAAGATAAGAACTACATTCTACCAGATAATGTTATTAATATAGATGATGTTATACAAGATTTTTATGAAAAAACAATATATGTTCTTGAAAAATATATTAATGAAAAAAAAGATGAATACTTTAGTACTTATTTAAATCAAACATTAACAACTTATATAAATATATATGCAGAAAAAATGTTTAATAAGATTATCAATAAAGAAAATAATGAATTCAATATAGAAATAAAAAATAATTATAAAGAAAGTAAAGATAATAAAATTGAAGAAATAAAATTCTTATTTAAAAATGATTCAGTACTAAAAAAACATGAAGAATTTATTGATATGATTTTAGATGGATATACTATGAAAGAACTAAAAAAAGAAACTGGTCTTGATGGCCGTAGATTAGGAATGAAAATTAAATACTTAGCTTGTGAATATAATAAAAAAAGAGAAGTATTAAGCATGTTATATAATACTGTAGATGACAATATTTATATATTACTTAAAGAAAGAAAAATATATCAAATACCTTATTATAAAAAAATCATTGATGATGCAATACTTTTTACTATAAATAAAATAGTAAATACAGAGATTGCTGATTATTATCATTATTCAGATATCTTTAATTATTATATTGATATATCAAATAGTATAATAAAAAATTATTTTAAAAATAATAAATATGATTTACTAAAATTTAATGAATTTTTTCTTAAAAGATTAAATAGATGTAAATATATAACAACTATAAATAGATTATTTAACTATAAGGAGAATAGAAGATTAAATGAAAAGAAATATAGAAAAAAATAGTGAAAAAAAATTTAATTATTATATTGATGTAATAAAAGAATTTGCTGGTGATACATATCAAAAATTTTTTAATAGATATATTGAACTAAATAATATTAATGATAAGAATTATGTACTTCCTAATTCTGTATTAGATATTGATGATGTATTGCAAGACTATTATATTAAGGCTTATGAATTATTACATGATTATTACGCTAATGATTGTCATACAAGGGTAAGAGAATATTTAAATATAAATTTGTCATTATATCAAATAGAATATTTAGATAATAAATTTAGTCAGTATTCATTAGATCAAAAAAAAGATATAATATTAGATGATGAATATTATGTTAAAGATATGATAAAACAAATGAAGCAAGAAAAAATCAGAAAACAAACATTAAAACATCTTAATCAAAATGAAAAACTACAAAAATATCATACACTTATTCAAAAAATATTATCTGGTTGTGACTATGATGATATATATTTATCATGTGGATTAACTGCTATAGAAGTAAATATAGCTATAGAAGAAATAGGAAACATCTATAATGGTAGATTAGAAGGAATGATAATTAGTCCCAAAAAATACAAACTATCAGATATAAATAAATATAATAGCAAAACAGATTATTATATAAATTATTTAAACAATAAAGTATATGATTTTTATAATGTTATTTATCCTTATTTTTTAGTAGATTATCATAAACTATTAACATATTTTTCAGATAATATTCTACAAAAAAATTTTAAATTAAATAAATTTTTAGAAGAACCAGATAATTATTTATATATTTTAAATCAAATAATAAGTGATTTAAAAACAAACTATTTAAAACAATATTTCAACTTAAATATTGATAGTATTATTTTTAATAGTAATCAATTCAATTATACATATTTAGATGAAGTAATAATAAAAAAAATAAAAAAAGGAGATATTTTTGAAATACCATTTTATCATAAATATATATTAGAATCAGTAAAAGATACATATAGAAATATAAAAAAATATAACGAAAATGCAGAACAAGAAGATGAATTATATATCGAAATATATAATTATTTCAGATCAATTATATGTGAGATTGCACAGAATTATCTTAGTCAAAATAAAAATCTAGATAAATTTAATCTGTGTTTACAAAAATCATTAGAAGTAAGAAAAGATAATTTTATCTATCAGCACTTATCAAATAGTAAAATAAAACAAAAATGGAAGGATTAAAGATGAATAGAACAAAACATTTAGTTATATTAACAGAACAAGCTAAAGAAGGAAATACAGAAGCAATTAATAGATTAATTGAAAAAAATAGTAAAATGATAACTAAGTTTGCCCAATTAGCTTATGAAGAATTAAAACTAAAATATAATTTACATTATAATTTAGATGAAGATAATCTTCTTCCAAATAATATAATTGACCTAGATGATATAATACAAGAATTCTATATTAAATCTTTAAAATACTTAAAAACATATCTAAAAACTGATTATAACAATACTTATTATTTTAGTTCTTTTTTAGGAAATTACTTATCTAAATTTAAACCATTGTATGTAAAAAAAGTATTAAAAAAAATAATAAAACAAAACGATAATGAAATAATAGAAACATTAGATTTAAGATTTTATAATTATACTGAACAAAAACAAAAGCAAGATATAGTAAATTATATAATGAGTATTATAGAAATAGATAAAGTATTAATATATTATAAAGATTTTATAAAAGATATCTTAGATGGACTAAGTTATAAAGAACTTCAAAATATACATAAACTTCCAACTAATCGATTAAATATGAAACTAAAAAAATTCTGTGAAATATATAAAAAACATGAAGAAATTAATTTATTATTACTTGAAAGTATGAATAAAGATTATGTACTAGATAAAATATTAAATAATAAAATATTAGAAGTACCATATTATAAATTTAGATTTGATCAAGTAATAGAAAAACTTCAAAATACATATCAAGAACTACCTCCTGAATATATAGAAGATTATATATATAGAACAATGTTTAAATGGTTAAATAAATATCTAACAAAAAATGAATTTAACATACAAATATTTAATAAAGAATTTAATGATAAATTAAATAGACAAGTACTATTCTATAAAGGACAACCACCTAAGAAAAAGATAAAAAAATAATTATTGTTAATGAATTGTAAAAAAAAATAATTATATAAAAAAATTGGTATTTACTAAATATCAATTTTTTTATATAATTATTTTAGATAGAAAAATAATAATCTATCTAATAGTTTTTATTATTTAAAATAGGAGTAGGAAAGATATGAATAATAAAAAATCAGTAATAGCACTTTTATTAATAGCTGTTATAGGCATAGTAGGTCTAACTATAGCTTATTTTGCAAATTCAACAGACGTCGAAAATACATTTACAACTAAAGAATATGGAACTACTTATACAGAAAGTTTTGTA
>CACYFN010000010.1 GCA_902773675.1 uncultured Erysipelotrichaceae bacterium
CTTTTTCATAATGACCTCAATCATTCCTTTCTCACTTTCAAAAAATTTTTGATCTTCATCATTTTGACAACCAAGTAATCCCATTAATTTTTCAAATTCGCTTAAACTTTTGATGTCACCATTAGTATAACATAAGTTTTTAAAATATACTAGATCTATTTCTATTATTTTTAATTTATCACTAAATGATATTCCATGTTTTTTATTAACTAATTCATAGTCTAAAACTGGTTCTATTTGTCTACTACTTGTTCCGTTTAAATTGATCTGATAGTGCTTTTTAAAATCATAATAAGTTTCTCCAGAGTCTATATCATTAGCCATACCTTTAGTTAAAAAATATAGATTACGATCTTTAATATAATACTCATTATTAGTATTTACTTCAATACTAACTTTTGATTCATCATCTAGTTCAACATATAAATCTAAGTATGATACTTTACCTTTATTTTTATCTGATAACATTTTACCATTTAATATTTTTATTTCCTTAACTTTAATATTAAGTGATAATTCTATTAACCTTTTTAATAAAGATGTATCTTTATAGTCACCAAATATTTTATAAAATAGTGCATCATAATAAAATGGACTCTTTATCATAAAGCCTCCCTTATATCTAGAGAGATAAATATTTGATAATTTAGGTACTAGTAATATAAAATATATTTATCCCTCATGTTATTATTCGGCAAAACTTGTGGGTTTCCTTTTTATTTTTATAAAAACATGAAAAAAAATGTAATTTCAGCATTTTTTTATTTATTAGTATTTAATACATTTTATATATATTTAATATTAAATTTCATATAATTATATAGAAAAAAGTCTACTAATGTAGACTTAGAATAAGCAAGAACCTATGATTATAGCTAGTAAAATATAAAGTACTATTATAATTATATATGAACAATTAGATTTAGTTTGTGTTTGACATTCTTGCCCAGTACTATTTGAATTACAGCAACTCATAATTACCTCCTTAAATGTAAGCTCCAAGTATAATTATTAATAATATGAATAATACTAAAACTATTGCTGCTCCTGAAATTCCGTTATTACAACACATAAAATCATGCCTCCTTTTTATCTTTTCATCTTATTTTATGAAAAATTTATGAATATGTGCTTGAAAATATTGAATTTTTATTAAAAATTTGCTATCATATTTCTTGTATGGTGGTAAAAGCATCGTCGATAGAGAGGAGATTTTATGGAAAATCTAAAAAAAATGTTAAAAGAAAAAAAGGAATTTTCGGTTGCATGTGTCATTATTATTATTTTGCTAGTTGTCACTATTTGGCTTGCAGTAAGTAAACAAGTACCTAAAACTAAAGATGGAAGTGAAATTGTTGCTTCTATTAAAGGTTTAGAGGTTACTGCTGATAGTTTATATCAATCTTTAAAAGAGGAAAAAGGTCTTGATAAAGCATTAGATCTTATTGATACTTATATTGCAGATAAAGAAGTTAAATTTACTGATGAAGATGAAGAATATGTTGATAATATTGTTGATTACTATAAACAATATGCTGATTATTATGGAGTAAGTTTTGAACAATTTTTAACTCAATATGCTGGTATTAATGGAGTTTCTACTGAAGATGAATTTAGAGATTTTGTTAAGGCTGATTATAAGAAGTCATTAGCTGCTATTCAATATGTTGGTGAAGATTTAACTAAGGAAGAAATTCAAGATTATTATGATGAAAATTATTCTGAAACTATGACTGCTAAACATATCTTAATTGGTATTGATGAAGAGACTACTGAAGAAGAAGCTTTAAAAGAAGCTAAAGATATTATTAAAGAGTTAAATGAAGTTAAAGATGATGAAGATAAGTTAAATGAAAAATTTAAAGATTTAGCTTTCAATCATTCTACTGATGGTGGTTCTTATGCTAATGAAGGATTGATTGAAGATTTTAGTAAAAAGGATGTTGTTTCTGAATTCTGGGATGCAGCATACGAACTTGAAGATGGAGAATTTACTTCTGAACCAGTTAAATCTGAATATGGATATCATATTATTTTAAAGGTTAGTTCAAGTTCTCAAAAGAAGTTAAAAGATGTAAAGAAAGAAATTATTAAAACTTTAGCTCAACAAAAATTATCTAATGATCCTGAATTACAAAATACAGTATGGGATGAATTAAGAAAGAAATATAAATTTAAATTAAATGATAGTGACATGAAAAAAGCTTATAATAAAAAGATAAATCCTGATGTTTCTGATGATGATGAAACTGAAGATACAGAAGATACTGAAGATACTGAAGATACAGAAGATACTGAAGAAACCGAAGAATAAAAAAACTGGTATATCCAGTTTTTTTATTTTGTAAATCCTTTTTGATATAATCTTTGTTTTATTTGATATTCTAATTCATTACCCTTAAATTTCTTTTTTAGTTTATCATATATTTTTTTATATTCTTTTTCATAAATGTTTTTATCATCTGTTATATTATTTTCTATTATATTTATAATTTCTTCTTTGTCATATCCTAAATTTATCATATCATTTAATATTTTTTGTTTTAAATAGTTATTAGAATATTTATGATTAAGTTTAATCTTTTTTTTAATCATATTTTCTAATTTTTTTGAATCATTTTTTATTTTGTTATTTTCTATTACATTATTAATTATTTCTTCATCTATACCAAGATTATATAATTCATTTTTTATTTTATTGATACCAGTATTTGTAAGTGTTAATTTATCATTTAGATATGCTTTTGCAAATAATAAATCATTAATATATTTTTTTTCTTTTAATTCACTTATAATATGTTCTATTAGATGAATATCATTGGTTTTTTGTTCTAAATAATTTTTTATTTCTTTTTCACTTCTTAATCTTTTGGAAATATTTTTTATACAACTATTTAATAGTTCATAATAGTTATTTTCATTTATTATTTTAGATATTAATTCTTCATCTATTTCTTTACTAAATAATAAATTATATTTAAGGATTATTTCATCAAATGTAATTATTACATCATTATTATCTAAATATAATTTATATTTACCACTTTTTAATTTTACAATTTTTTCTATTTTCATTCTTCACCTCTAATGAAAAGAAGATATTAGTATTCAATATCCTCTTTATTATTCTTCATATCTAATGTTGCTTCATTAACTGCATCATCAATTGTTTTTATTCCATCATTTATCATACTATATCCAGTGGCTGCTCCAAATCCATGAGATATTTTTTTCATTTCTCTACTTAAATTTCTTAGGTAAGCTATAACATTTTTTTCGCTATATCCTACTAAGTAAATTAAGAATTCGTTTCCATCTGTACGAATGATTTCTGAATTTGGTAGTTGGGAATTAATAAGTATATTAGCAGCTTCTACTATTACTTTATCGCCTTCTTCTCTACCATAATTATCATTAATATATGATACATTATTTAAATCAACTATAATAATTGATTGTGGATATACTTCTGATGCATCCCAAGCATCTACTTTACTATTTAAATATGCTCGATTTTTTAATGATGTTAATTGATCTATATATTTGATTTTTTCTGTTTTAGATAAATTAATACGACGTTTTTTCTTTCTACATATTAAGTAATTTTTAAATTTATTTATTGATACTAGTATTATAGATAGTATAACTACTATTAATACAATTATTAATATATATAAATAATTTATGTAGTTATAAGCAATTGATGTATAATCATTACTTATTATCTCTTTTGTAGATGTATAATTAACATAAAAATCAAATAAATTAGCTAATACTTTTTCTTTACTATTTACTACATATTTATAGTTATTTTTTATATCAGTTACATAATCTATCTTATATTCTATTAAATCAGAATTTTTATAGTATGTATAGTTTTCTAAATTCATTAATATTAATTCTTCTTTAGAAGATTTTTTTAATAGTTCAGAAATATTGTTATATTTTTTTATCTCAACATTAAGATTTTCAAGATTTTTTTCTATATAACTATTTTCTACAATTGCAACTGTTTTTCCATTTAATGACTCTAATGAATCAATAACTACTTTATTATCATTTCTAGATACTACTACTAATCTATCTTTGATTCCACTTCTTGTTATTAATGATTCATTGTTAAATTCACTATATATTGTATTATTAAAGAAAATATCTACTTTTGATTCATTATAAGCATTTACTAAATCTTCTACACTATTATATTTTTTGTATGTAATGGATACTCCTGAAAAATCAGAAAAATTTTTAAGGACTAAATTATTTATTCCTTTTAATTTAGATCCATTTAGTAAATCATATATTCCATTTTCTATGAATCCATAAACATATTTTTTACTTTTAACATCTGTTTGATCACTATCTTTAATGCCTTTAAATTCATAGTAATGATTAAGTAAGTATTTATTATAATTGTCTTGGTAATTACTATTTTCCCATTTAGTGTAATATTTGCTAATAATATTATTTAATTCTTCATCACCATTTAAAGTTATTACATAATCTTTTATATAATTATCAAATTGATATGCTACTGTTAAATTATTTTTGACTATTGTTTCCATAGCTAATGTTTTTAAAAGAATAATTCCATCAAGATTTTTTTCTTCATCATTGATACTTGCAATTAATTCTGAGTTAGTTTCAATTTCTACTAATTCATTTGTATCATTTATAAATTTTGATGTATTATCTTTTTCTTTTGTTAATACTCCAATACGTAAGTTAGATATTTCATTAATGTCATTATATATACCTTCTTTAGTGACTAATATATAGTTATCTCTTAGTACTAATAAATCTTTTTCTCCTTTTTTATCTACTAATTTAAAGGTATATTTACTATCAATATTATCATCTATTTTATATGCTTTGGTATTAAATTCTAAGCCTACTTCTTGTTCAAAATCTTCAAGAAAGGCAAATAGTAATCCTTCACCATTATAGTTTATTACTGGTATATCATTTAAAATTGATATATCAATGACTGTGTTTTTGTGATCATCTATCCATTGTTTTTCTTCAAGTGTAAATGTTGTTTCTTGATTTTTAAATAAAAGAAATAATAGTGCTATCACAAATATAGCTACTATTAATCCTAAGAAAATAAATTTCTTTTTTTTATTTTTCATTATTACACCTACCAAGCAAAATCTTCTCTAGAATTATGTTTACTTACATTGATAGGATATACTTCACTTTCTTTATTTTCACTTGTTACATAAAGAGCGAAATCATAAAATCCTAATTCGTCTTCATCAAATAATCCTAGTACTTCTGTGGATTTTGCTTTAATTGTTTCTAAATCAACATCACTTTTTAAGTTAACAATAATCTTTATTGTACAAAGTTTAGTGTATACATCGACACTTTTTACTTCTTCAATTTCTTTATATTTATTTTTTACTGCCTTGATTTTTTTACTTGAAATGCTATAATTTACACTTTGATCACATCTATCTCCATATGGTGATTTTCCAACCCCAAATAATTTAATTCCAAAATATACTAATATAACAATTATTGCAACTATTATAGTTGCAACAATAATTAGTTTTTTATTTTTTAACTTCATCTAATCACCTATTTTTTCTTGCTTTTCCTGTTTTTCTAATTTGTCTAATACATTTTTGGTTACTACTATTGCTTTTTCTCTTACTGCAGTTGCAGCTTTTTCAACAACTGGTGTACCTTTTTCTACTGCATAATCCACTAATTTAGAAGCTAGTTCTTGAATTTGTTTTGCTTTCTTTTTAGCTGCTTCTAATACTTTTTCTTTATCTAAATCCGCTAGAGCATCTTTTATTTCTTGTACTTTAGTTTCAATTGCTAATTTGACATCTTCTTTTTTTAATTTTTTGGCTTTTTCTAATAAGTCATCCATTTTAACTTTTAGATCATGTCTTGTTTCTGATCCTTTTTTAGGAGCAATTAGTACTCCAATTCCAACTCCTACTGCTACTCCTGCTAAAAATTTACCAAATCCACTTTTACTCATCATCATCATTTCCTTTCTTCTTAAATATATTACTTACAAAGTTAAAAATTCCTGCTATTATTTTATCACTTACATTAGATGCAAAATCTGCTGTTTTATCTATTAGGCCAAATACATTATCAGCTTTTTCCATCTTATCTTCAACATCATCGATTATTTTATCTACTTTTGATAATGTTTTAATTAATTTTATACCTAATACTATAAATACTATTACAAGTACTATTAATAATATATATAGAAGTAATTGTAAAAATAGTGAAAAATCTATCTGCATGTTTATTCATCTCCTTCATACATTGTATCAATTAAATTAAATAAATCATCTTCATCTATTTCTTCTTTTTCTTTTTTTGATTGTTCTTTTATTTCAGGTGCTTTCATACTTTCTTTTTTGTTTAACAATGAATTTAATTCTTTTCCAATATCCATTGTTATTTCTTCTAGATCTTTTATTTTTTTATCTTGTTCATTATTATTAAAATCATCTTCAAAGTCATTATCATATTGATTTTTTAATTCTGGTTTTTGTACTTCTTTAAAATTAGGCTTAGCTTCATTTTCTAATTCCTCAAAGAAATCATCTTTTTTATTATCTGCTTCTTCTGTTTTATTATTAAATAATATTGAGTTGCCGCCAAATAATGTATTTTCAAGTTCATCTTCTAATGTTCCATAAGCTTTCTGTCTTACTTCATCAATTGTTGATACGTTAGTTGTACCACCAACTGGCGTATAATTTGTTTCTTTTTTAGAAACTATATCTTCTTTATGGTAGTTTTTATCTAATATTCCATATACTGGTGAAATTATTGGTGTAGGTTTAAAAACACGTTCTTCCTTTTTTTCTTTATATGGATCATTATATACATTAGTTTGATTTCCACGATATATACTTGGGTTCGTATCTAAACTAGAATAATTTTCTTTTTTTTGTTCTTTATAATTATTTCGATAACTGCGAGATTCATACTCTTTTCTAGATTCTATATCATCCTTATAATTTCTAGATTCTCTTAAATATTTTTCTTCTTTGTAATCTCTATCTTCGGCATAATTGTTAGACTCTTTTGATTTTATTGTTTGCTCTTTTTTAGCTTTAGATTTTTGTTCTAGGTCGTCAAAGTCATGATCTGTAAAAAATACTGGCTTTTTGATTTCTTCTTTTTCTATTTTTACTTCATCAAAACTATTAACTGTATCTGGAATGTTTTCTTTTTTATTTTTTGTAGGAATTTTTTCTACTTTTACTTCCTCTTCTACTTCTTCTGTAAACATATTTTTAAATTTATCAAATAATTTCATAAAACTCCTTATCCTTCCTCTTCTTCATCATCTAGCATTATCTGGAATTTATTTGAATCTTCTTTTGATGTGTATTCATCATATTTTCCAGCTCTATTTGTAAAATAGTCATCATTAAGCATTAATTCTATTGTATTTTTATTATATTTTATTGTTGATAATATATATGAAGCATTAAGTATTGTATCATTTAAGTTTTCTTTATTAACTATTGCTTCTATTTTTGAATAATTGTAGAAAAATTCAACATAATATAAGTTATCTTTTTTATTTATTTCTAAGTAACCTTTTCCGTTTTTATTATTAATTACTTTTGAATAATATACTTCTTTATTTTCTTTGTAATCAATTGCTTTTTGATAATAATAACTAACTACATCTATGTATAAGTAATAATAATTCCCATTAAAATATAATGTATCATTTAATTCATTTGATTCTATATATGATACTCCTCTTGGAATATAATATTTATATCCTTGTCCTACTTGATTATATAGTGTATTATTTTTTGATAAAACCACACTTATTATATTATCAATGCTATTAGTATCTATTCTAACAACTGAACAACCTGTTACTAATAGTAGGAGAAATACAATTAATTTCTTCATAGTGTCACTCCTCTTGATTATTATATCAAATATTTATCTCTTTTTCACTTATTTTTGATATTTTACATCTATTTTTACGTAAAGAAAATGTATATTTATTTAGATATTTCTATTTTATATATCGGAAAACCTTTATTATGAAACTTTTCTTCATATTCAGTTGGGACATTATTAGATATATCATCATTATATAAATCTAGACTAATATTCTCTATAATATATCCATAATTAGTAAATTCTATTATTGAGTATTCAAATAGTTTTCTATTATCTGTTTTCATTATAATGTGTTTTTTATTAATAAATAAATTATCATATCTTTTTAAAAAGTATGAATCAGTTAGTCTTCTATGTCTATGTCTATCTTTTGGCCATGGATCAGAAAAGTTTAAATATATTGTATCTATTTCTTTTAAGAATATATCTTCTATGTATGTAGCATCTGCTCTTATAAATCTTAAATTATCTAGGTAATCAACTTTTTCTAGTGCTCTTACTAGGACACTATCATATTTTTCTATCCCTATAAAATTTATATCTGGATACTTTTTAGCCATATTTATTATGAAATTACCTTTACCTGTTCCTATTTCTAAATGGATAGGATTATCATTTTTAAATATAATTTTAAATTTTCCTTTATAATCTTTGAAATTTTCTATTACTAAATCTGACTTAGTTATTAATTCGCTTGCTCCTTTGACATTTCTTAGTCTCATTAAATCACCAAGAAGTATTATATCATGGATAATTATAGTTGTAAATTATTAATTTTATTTGCATATAATTAATTGAATAAAGGAGGAATTATGAAAGATAAAAGAAATTGCGCGGCACCATATCCAGTGTATCCACCAGTAATGGGAATACCTAGTATACCTACACCTTATATGACTGGTTATAATCAAGGATATACAAACAATAGTATTTCTTCTAATACTATTGAGCAACAAATTAATAATTTAGAGCAACAGATGACTAATTTAGAAACAAGAGTATCTAGACTAGAAAATATGTTAAGTGGAAATAATAGTAGTAATAATAATCAATATAATGGTTCTAACTATTACATGGTTTAATGTATAAAAATTAATAATATTATTCATTATAATATCAGAAAGGATAATTATATGAATATAGATATTAGAAAAAGCATTAAAAATAATTTTAAAGATTCTACTAGTGAAGAAATAGTTGAATCTATTAATTCAAGTATTAAAGATAATGATGAAATTACTTTACCTGGTATGGGAGTATTCTTTGAAATACTATGGGTTAATAGTAATGAAGAATTTAGGAATAATATTATAGATATAATTAAGAACAATATATAAAGACAAGGATTTCCTTGTCTTTTATATCAAATAATATGCATTTATTATTGTTAAAGAGATAACATTATGTTATATCTAACTATATTTATTTTAGTGTATATGGATCAGTTGATGTACCTGTACCAGATTTTAATTTAACATCGGCATTTAAATAAACAACAGGTCTAGTTGCAAATTCACCAATGAAATATCCAGTCCTTGCACTAAAAAGATTACCAGATAAATCAATACTATATGCAAAATCACTAATAAGACCTGTAGTAATTGTATATGTATAATTGCTTACATTGCTTTGACCATCTCTTATATCAGAATTATAGATCCAACTAGTTCTTGGTTCACCCGTTCCACCACCAGTATTATAGCAAACACCAATATTATTAAAACAAGTATTTTGAACACCATAACCAAATGTAAAAATATAATCACTGGCATACATTAAGCCAATCTTTCCATCCCAATTAGTTGGAAAACCAGATAATACATTATTTCCTCTTTCGGCATTATAATAATCACTGCTAGTTATAGTATTAGAATCTATTTGACCTATATAATATCTTGAAGTATCTATTTTACTTTTTGCACTATCTTTCAAACTATTATAATATGTTGTATTCAAATAATTTTTCATATTAGAAACATTCCAATTATTATAATCACCATCTGCCCAAATTACTGAACTACTTAATGATTTTCCTCTTATTAGTTTTATTCTTTGTTCAGTTATTGTTTCTCCAGCATTATCTGGATCTGGTCTTCCAACTGTAAATACTCCTATTATTCTCCAAATTTCACAAGTAGATGTATTAGATTCATCTGTACAATTAAAATATACATAATTATATGGATCATTACCTATATAACGATAATCATCTAAAGCACCTGTTTGAGAAGTAGCTTCATGACTAAATTTATACATTTGATGAATATCTCCACTAGAATAATTTGTTGGATTATTATTTGAAGTTTTAATTAATTCTTGGGCAATTGGGCCTGGTTTTTCTTCTGCTATTGTTATATTAGTATTCCAAGAGTTAGCATACTTATTATATTGGACAGTCTCAATAGTTAAATTTAATGTATAAGTAGCATTATCATAATCATCTCCACTAGAGTTACATGTAATTGTTTTTACACCATTAGCATTACTTGTTTCTTGACAAGTATCATCTAATTTTGTTTTTGGATTAAATGTTACTGACTCTAAGAATGATGATGTTTTCTCATTAGGTGCTAATTTATATTTGTAATAATAATAATCTCCAACTTGTGTCCACTCATCTTTATTAATTAAATTTAAAACTGCTACTCTTTCATCATTAGCAAGTTCTGATTCAGATTCATGTTCAGATTTGGTTCCATCTGCATGAATCCATCCGTTTAGTGTACCATTATTATGTGTTTTCCATTCTTCGGTTATATGTATTCTTACTGCTTGATCTATTTCTCCTGTATTTTCTGCTACAACTGTTTTTTGTGTAGTATCACCTGGTAACCAATTATCAGGGCTTACAAATGTTTCTGTATATTCTGTTCCATATTCTTTTGTTTTAAATATATTTTCTACATCTGTTGAATTTGTAAAATAAGCTATTGTTAGACCTACAATACCTATTATAGCTATTAATAATAAAACTATTACTGATTTTTTATTATTCATTTTTTTCTCCTTTTTTCTATAATAATTTTTTTTTGATAGACTAGTATTCTTCTATCTAATTTAATTATATAAAAAAATTGATATTTAGTAAATACCAATTTCTTATTTTAATACCATTTATACAATATTTTACATTTTAAAATACAATTTTTTCTTCTATATATTTAACTACTTCATCAATATTTAATGTAATTTGTTCCATAGTATCTCTATTTCTTATTGTTATTATATTATTATTTAATGTATTATCATCTATTGTTATACAGAATGGTGTACCTATTACATCTTGTCTTCTATAACGTTTTCCAATATTACCAGTTTCATCATAAGATGTCATAAAATATTTAGATAAATTTCTATATAATTCTTCGGCTTTTTCTTTATGAAATTTTTTAACTAGTGGTAATACTGCTACTTTATAAGGAGCTAGAGCTGGTATAAAGTGCATTACTTCTCTAGTAGTTCCATCTTCTAGTGTTTCTTCTTCATATGCTTCACATAATACTGCAAGTACTGCTCGATCACATCCAACTGTTGATTCTACTACATATGGAATATATTTTTCATTTGTTTCTGGATCTAAATATTCCATGGATTTTCCTGAGAATTTTTGGTGCTGAGATAAATCATAATCTGTTCTATCATGGGTACCATTTATTTCACCATATCCAAATGGGAATAGATATTCTATATCACATGCTGCAGATGCATAAAATACTAGTTTTTCATGGTCATGAAATCTTAATTTATCATTAGGTAATCCTAAATCATTAAAGAATTTTTTTGCATATTCTTTATAATGATTATATATTTCTATATCAGTTCCCGGTTTACAAAATAATTGATGTTCCATTTGTTCAAATTCTATAGTTCTAAAAGTAAAATTTCCAGGTGTAATTTCATTTCTAAATGCTTTACCTATTTGACCTATACCAAATGGTACTTTAGCTCTCATTGTTCTTTGAACATTCAAAAAGTCTACATATTCTCCTTGAGCATTTTCTGGTCTTAGATATATTACACTTTTATTATCATTTGTAACTCCACGATATGTTTGAAACATTAAATTAAATTCTCTTATATCTGTAAAATTCGTTTTACCGCATTTTGGACATGGAACTTTATTATCATTAATATATTTAATCATTTCTTCATGACTCATAGCATCTCCTCTAGAGTCACCTGCAAAATTATTAATTAAATTATCTGCTCTATGTCTTGTTTTACATTCACGACAATCTAGAAGTGGATCAGAAAATCCTCCAACGTGTCCTGATGCTTCCCAAACTTTTGGATGCATTAGTATTGCAGCATCTAATTCATATGAGTTATCGTTTTCTTGTACAAATCTTTTTCTCCAAGCATCCTTGATATTATTTTTTAGTCTTACTCCAAGTGGACCATAATCCCAAGTATTAGCTAGTCCATCATATATTTCTGATCCTTGAAAAATAAATCCATATGTTTTACATAAATTAGTTAATTTCTCCATTGTTAGTTTTTCCATAGTTTTCCTCCTTAATAAAAAATTCTCCTAGATAAATGTAAGGACGAATAATAATCCGCGGTTCCACCTTACTTATTCTAGAAGAATCTACTCTTTATATATTGCTCTTGAGTTTCCACCTCAGTCATCGCATTTAAAAATTAACTTTCATTTAGATTATAGCACTTATTAAATTAAAAATCTATACTTTTATTTAATTTCTTTTCTTTTAGTAAGTATACTACTTAATAATATAAATACTATTATATAACATGTTGATACAATTAATATAACAGGTATCTTTGATGTATCTCTAGATAATGTTGTTGTAGTTTCTATCCAAAAGTCAGATACTTTTATTTTTGATTTTGATAATACATCTAAGAGTGTTAAAGCTAAAGGAAGTAGCAAAGGTATACAAATATTAGCTACAATATTAGCTCCTGTTTTAAATATAATGAATGAAAGTGCACTAAACATTATTGTTTCTGCTAAAATACTTAATGAAGCAGATCCTATTTGAATTAAATGTTTTAAACTAAATGCATTAATATTTATACCCATTATAAAACACATTAGATAGTTTAATATTAAAGCTGTTAATATAAATATTAGAGTTACAAATATTACACTAATTATTTTTGAAGTAAAGAATTCTGTTCTTGTATATCCTTTAGCTATAATATTTTTAATGGTACCATCTGATGCTTCAGAACCAAAATATATTGATATTACTATAGCAAGTAAAAGTGTAATATTCCCTCCAGTTATATAACCCATATATGTATCAAAGGCATTAACACCTAAAAATAAATCTTCACTTCCGCCTGCTTCTATTATCATCTTATTTAGAAAACTACTTGCAAGTATTCCTATTATTACTAAGGCATTTGAAATAATTAAACATATTAAAAAGGATTTTTGTTTAAGTATATTTCTTAATTCTAATTTAATCAATTTTTTCAAATGTATCACCTATCTTATCTATAAAGTAATCTTCTAAGCTTTCTAATTTTGCATATATAGAACTTGCATAAATTCCATTTTCAGCTAGTAGTTTATTTATTTTTTCGCCTTCTTTTACATGGGATAATATTTCAATATTATTATCTTTTATTTTTATATCTTCTTCTTTTACTAATTGTTTTAATACTTTTTTAGTTTTTTCTAAATCTTTAGTAGTTATTACTAATTTATTTTTACAACGTTCTAATAGTTCATTAGCATCTACTTCTTCAAGTAATCTACCATGATCTATTATTCCATATTTAGTTACTACTTTTGATAATTCATCTAGTAAGTGACTAGATATTAAAAATGTAATACCTTTTTCTTTATTAAGTTTTAAAATTATATCTCTTATTTCTTTTATACCTGCTGGATCTAGTCCATTAATTGGTTCATCTAGTACTAAAAATTCAGGGTCTCCTAATAATGATATAGCTATACCTAATCTTTGTTTCATACCTAGAGAAAAATCTTTTACTTTCTTCTTACCTACTTTAGATAGTCCTACTAATTTTAGTAGTTCTTTTATTTTTTTATCATCTCCACCAAATATAATGGAAAAACGATACATATTTTCATAAGCAGTTGCATTTCTATATAAACCAGGTGATTCGATTAGTGATCCAATTTTTAATCCTACTTCTTTTACTTTCCTACCTTCAAATAATTCTACTTCTCCACTAGTTGGTGTAGATAATCCTAAAACCATTTTCATAAATGTTGTTTTACCTGCTCCGTTTTTACCAATAAAGCCATAAATATCACCTTTATTAATTGTCATATTTACTTTATTTACTGCAATTTTTTTACCAAACTTTTTAGTTAAATTATTTGTTTTTAAAATTACTTCCATAGTATTCTCCTTTCATTTATTTAATATAAAATATCATAAATATTATTTTTTATCAATACCTTTTTTTATTGTATTTTTACCATATTGTTTATTTATATTTTCAATTACTTTATCTAGTTTATAATCTAATTCTTTTTCTTCTATATTATCAAACATAGATATTTGATAATTATTTTTGTTAGCTATTTTATTAATACTTATTCCTACTAATCTAATAGGTTCTTCTTTATACATTTCTTTTAATATTATTTTAGATATATTATATATATCATTTATTTCATTAGATACATTTTCTAATTTTTTTTGATGTGAATATGTTAAAAAATTCTTATCTTTAAGTTGTACTCCTACGCTACTTGCATATTTATTTTGTTTTTTTAGAGTATTAGATATACTTTCTACTAGTTTATATAATACTTTATTAATTTCTTCTATACTATTTAAATTATAAGGGAGTGTTACTGATTTAGAAATAGATGATGCTTCTTTTCTTTTAGATACTATTATATTAGAACTTATTCCTTTAGCGCTCTCTATCATTTTAGGTGCTTGATTTTTAAAGTATTTACTTAAAATATTTATATCTGCATTAGCTAACTCTCCAATAGTATTTATATTTAATCTTCTTAATTTTTCAGTTGTTTTTTTACCTATTCCATATAAATCATTGATATCAAGAGGATACATTTTATCTTTTACTTCATACATATATAAAGTATGAACTTTATCTGGTTTTAAAAAATCTGATGCCATTTTAGCACATAATTTATTATTAGCTATACCAATATTAACTGTAAAACCTAGAGTATCTTTTATTTCTTTTTTTAGTTTATAAGCAAATCTTATTTCATCACCATATAAATGTTTTATTTTAGTATAATCTATAAAGCACTCATCTATAGATAATATTTCAATATCATTTGTATACTTACTTATTAGATTAAATAAACTATTAGACATAAATTTATAAAATTTAAAATTGGGTGGATATACTTCTAGATGTTTACATTTTCTTCTTGCTTCTTTTATAGTTTCTGCAGTTTTTACTCCTCTACTTTTAGCTACCATGGATTTAGCAAGTACTATACCATGACGAGATTTTTCATCTCCACCTATTATAGCTTCTGTATATCTAATATCATAAGGATGACCTTTCCTTAATAGATCAATTGCACTCCATGATAGAAAAGCATTATTTACGTCTATATGCATTATAATTGTATCCATATAACCACCAATTTAATTATAAATGATTGTTAGATTTTAGGCAAGAAAAAAAGAAATTACTTTCTTTCTTTTCTAGAATTATAATAATTATATCCTAGTACTCCACATCCAATTATAATAAATATTAAACTTATTCCTATGATAATTTTTGAAATATAACTTAAAGTACTTGGTACATTTTCTAATATTGTTGTTTCATCTTCTATACATCCATCTTCTATTTCTATTTCTTCTGTTGTACATCCACCTTCTATTGCACATTTATTTAAATTTAATACTGGACGAATTGCATACTTGTCATATACATTAGCTTTTACTAAGTTATTTTTATCATTAAAATATAATGTACCAAGATATCCATTTTTAGATAGTATATAAATCAGATTATTTTCGAAAGTTTGATGAAGGCCATTATTAATCATTGTCCAATAATTTACCCCTTTATTATATATCCATTCTGGAACTTCAGCATTATTTACATAAATATTTCTTGTTCCAGAATAATCTTTATATTGTTCACCTGTATAATTTAAATTATCAAAAAGATCTTCTGAATTTAACAATCGAGATTTATAACCATCTACTTCGATTAAATCCTTTTCAATATTATTATCTTTTACCCATTTATCAATAATTGTTTTAACATATGAATTATCATAATCATTTTTACAATTATTATTAATTATATTATTATTTTCTTCATTACATTGTTCATCATTATAATATTTTTCATTATATGGGCCGTTTTTTATTTCATTATATAATGAATCATAATCCATATCAGAATATACGTTCATTTGTTTATTGGATAAATGACTATCCTTTAATAGTACTATATAATTTTTATTTGAATCGCTATTTTCAATTACATAATATTCATTATTCCTATATGTAACTTTATCGCCAATATTATATTCTAATGTCTCTCCTAAGATTGATTTTTTTAAATTTATAACTGGTCTTATATTGGATTTATTGAATACATATTCTGAATATATATTTCCATGTTCGCATACATAATAATTTTTATTATCTTTTTCTCCGTTTCCATCAATCCAGTAACTAAATTTTTGTATCCAATCAGGGGTATTATTTGTTCTTAAATATTAATTATTACTATCATTATTATTTCTTTCATAACCAAAATTTGCAACTAATTCATCTATATTTAATAATCTTACTTTATAATTATTAATGCTAACTAAATTATCTTCCCCTATTTCAACCTTTGACCAATTTTCAATAATTTTCTTTATGTTTGAATTATCATATAAATTTTTACAATCAATAATATTATCATAATCATAACAAGTATCATTAGAATAATATTTAATACCACTGCTATAATCGGAAGGCGAGAAATTTTTAGTAATATTATAATAAATTGATTCTTCAAGATCACTATTGAATCCTTTATTATCAAATACTTCATCTTTTAAAATTGTCACATAATTTTTTGTTTCATCACTATTTCTAATGACATAGTATTTTTCATCTTTATAGTTTATTTCATCACCAACATTATAAGTTTTATAATTTGTAATTGTTTCTTTTCGATATTTAGGTGTACATGTTTTTTCTGACACTTTTGTATTGTTTTCATTTTTTTCAATTTCATCATCATTATATTTTGAACTAATTTTACCAATTGCTGATTTCTTTAAATATACAATTGGTCGTACTGCACTTAATGAATCTATAAAATATGAATAAACTCCGCCATAATTAGTTGCTATATATTTTAATGGACTATTTTCATCTCCAGATGCTTCTACCCAATAAGAATACTTGTAAATCCAATCTGGTGTTTCATTTGTTTTCTTTAATTCTCTATAAATATTTATCGAACTCTCCACAGTAGTTCTATATTCATAATAAAATTTTTCTTGTAATTCATCAGTACTTATTAATCTCCCCTTTATACCATTTACACTAACTAAATCTTCTTCATCAAAATACAAATCTATCCATGAATCTATTGTTTTTTTGATATCTGAATTTTCATATGAATTATTTGAAGAAGATTTTTTCTTATAAAATGTTCTACCAATTCTATTTAAATTAGAAACTTTATTTGAATATTTTGAAATTTCTTGTTCATTTAAAGGTTCTTTTCTTAATACTGTTACATAATCTATATTATTAGGAGAATCACTGATTACATAATAACTATTATCTTTATAATTTATTTCATCACCAATATGATATTCTTCAATATTGCCTATTGCTAATTTCTTTAAGTTAAGAACTGGATCAACGCAATAATATTCATATGGAGAAGAACTCTTAATGTTTTGATTAAAAATAGTAATTCTATCCCAATCTTCATAATTGTCCATAGTCCAACAACTATAGTCTCTATTTTTAATAAAATCAGGTGTATCATCAGTTACTATGAAATATTCGTCTGAAATATCTATTCTTTTTTCAAATTTTAAACCATTTATTATTTCATCTTTTGTAATTAATCTTACTTTGTTACCATCTACATCAACTAATTCAGAATTATCAAATTCATTATTACTCCAAGTATCTAAAAAACTCTTTATATATGATTTATTAAATTCATTGGTACAGCCAGTAGTTTTATTGTGAACTGATGATTTATAATAACAAGAGTCATTATAATCAAATGGTAAAAATCCTATTTCATTTATATCATCCTGTGGCATATATTTTTGTGTTAAAGGTACATCTTTCATAACTGCAATATAATCTGAATCATATGTACTATAATCTACTACGTGATATAGTTCATTATTATAATAAACTTCATCACCTATTTTGTATTCAAAATTTTGATTCATATAATCATTTTGTGACATAATAAAGTATGGATTATCTTTTGTACCATTACCAGATAATATTAATACATTATCATTTAAATAAACAACAGGGCGAACATAAACATCAAAAAAAACATCATAACCTGTAGTATAGCCATTGCTAGTTAATAAAAGACTGGTTTGTTCATCTGAACTATTAGATGATAATATAAGCCATGTTGATAAAAGATTATTTTCATTTTCTTTGGTATTGCTATTGACAATCCAATTTTTTTTAAGAATGTTATTATCACATTCTCCTACTAAACTATTATAACAATTGTCATCTAAACCATATGCATAAGTAAAAGCACTATCACTTGAATAAAGTAATCCAACTTGACTAGTCAAATTAATTGATCTATTATTATATGTTTTTTTTCCTCTTTCCCAGGCATATATTTCTTCTGCTGTTCCATATAAAGATGGTTGACTAAGTGATGTATACGTTGGCCCACCTAAATAGTACATAAACGAACTAATCATATTTCTTGCTGATTCATTTAATCCATATGATTCTGCATTTCCTGTTTTATAATAATATTCATTATTTAAAAAATCTTTTAAGGTTGCATATTTCCATTCGTTATATCCATTTGGTCCTGATTCTGTATTCCATGGCATTGCATCAGGCAATACATTTCCTCTTACTAGTTTAATTTTATATTGAATATTGTTTAAATAATCATTATATGGAAACAATCCAACTATTCTCCATATTTCACATGTAGAAGTGTCACTTAAGTCACTACAATTAAAATATACATAATTATTTGGATTATCACCTATGTAGCGGTAATCAGTGTTTTCAGGAACTTGATAAGTATTTTCATGATGAAATGCATACATCTCACCTTTGTTTCCATCTTCATAATTTGTTATACTTTCGTAATTAGCTTTATTTTTTAAAATCTTAACTGCTATTTTGGTATATGCTGAATCATAAGATGCTTCTTTAATTGAAACATTCTTATCTTTGTTATTTAATACTATAAATAAAATTAGAATAGATATTGGAATCAATAATAATAAATATCTTTTTTTCATTTTCTTCACGTATTATAATAATAATACATATTATTAAAAAATACTAGAAAAAAAAAGCCATAAGGCTTATAAATTTTTTCTAAAATCTACTAAGTTTTTTAGGAATTCTTCATTCTTTTTAATTTCATTTGTAACTGGTTCTAAATCCATAGTATTTTCTCCAAGTTTTAAACTATTTTGATTTTCATAGTTTTCCATTTGAGGATATCCATTGCTATTTATTCTACCATATACTGGTGAAATTATTTCTGAACTAGTAAATCTTTTAACATTATTTAATTCATCTATAGTATCTAAATGAGATTTACCATTTATGTCATTTTTAAATGCATCAACAACTGGTTCTACTTTAATTTCTTGTTCTAGTGCTTTTACAAAATTAACATCTGATTCTTCATCTTCGATTACTTGTATTTTATTATTTTTAACGCAATCTACAAGTTCTTGATAACTAATAATGGCGTTTTTTTCTTGTTCTGCTTCAAAATTAGCTACTACTTGTTCTGGTTTTACTTCCATATCTTTTTGCATTTGATTTAGTATATTATCTAGTTCACTGGTTTTTTCTTCTTTTTCTGCTACTTTTTCTTCACTATTTACATATTTTTCTATTTCTACTAAATCATTCTTTATTTTCCTTCTTTTCTTAAGATTAGAACATTTTATAATAAGAATTATATTAGATATTAATAATACTAATATTACTCCCCAACATATATATGCATTAAATACTATACTTTTTATAAATTCCATAAATATCACTCCATAAATTCATAATCTATTATACTCATTAAAAATAATGGTACTGTCTCTACTCTCATTATTAGATTTCCTAGGCTAATACTTGTAAATCCAATACTATTTAGAATATTTTCTTCTTTTTCGGATATTCCACCTTCTGGTCCTATCACTAAATTAATTCTATCACAACTTTTTATAGTTTTCAAAACTTTTTTAATATTTTTTACTTTTTCTTGTGTACTACATGTAAAGTTGTGTCCTTCTAAATTTTTTAGTTCATTAATACTTTTAACTGTTTTTATATTGGAAATTGTTAATCTTTTAGATTGTTCACTTGCTTCTTTACAAATACGTTTCCATCTAATAATTTTACTTTCGAGTTTTTTATCATCTATTTTTACCATGCATCTTTCCATTGGGCATAAAATCATTTCACTTACTCCCATTTCAGTTGCTTTCTGTAGTATTAGATCCATTTTAGTTTCTTTTAAAAATGGTATTATCAGAGTTATAAATGGAAGATTAGAATTAATATTATCAATTTCTTTTTCAATTTTAAATTTTATATTATTTTTTATATCTTCGATAATGCATATATATAGTTTATTATTGTAAACTATTTCTATTTTATCTAAATCATTCATACGCATTACTGTTTTAATATGATAAATATCATCATCGTTTAGATATAAATAATTATTTGATAATTTAGAACTAAAATATCTCTGCACTTATACCACTCTCAATCTACATGTTCATATTATCAAAAATGATATACTTTGTAAATATATTTTTATAAATAAAAAGGATAAATTAACATTTTTTTTAATTTATCCTTGTTTTACTTATTTTTTGTTGTATATCATTTTACTTTTAATCCTTTTAGTTTTCCACTACTAATTAAATCTTCAGCATTTTCTCTAGTTATAGTTTTATATTTAATTAGTAATTCTAATGATTCTTGATTAAACTTATTAGTATTATCTTTATCTTTATATTTACTTACTAGATCAGATATTTCATTAAATACTTTTAATTTATCTTTAACTATAGTATTTAATATTGGAGTTTTATCTAACATAAAACTACCTATTTTAGTTTTTGATACATCAAATGGCATCATTGGTATTGATAAAATATATAGAATTATAAATAATACTATAATACCTTTTAATGTACCTACTAATCCTCCAATTATTTTGGATGGAATTGTAAATATAATAGACATTTCAAGTATTCTATCTACTATCTTAGTTAGTCTTAATAGTAATTTAAAGAGTACTAATAATACACTAAATACTATTAGAAAAGCTAATACTTCATATAAAATTATATTAAATATTACTGCTCTTTTTAAAATAAAATCAAATTTAAAGAATGGTAAGTATTTATATAAAAATACTGATATAGGATTTTTTAAAAAGTATGATAAAATAGCAATTACAATTATTCCTACTAATGATAATAATTCTGTTAACATTCCTCTTTTAAATCCAACTAAAAAACAAAGCCCAAGAAAAATTAATATTATAATATCTACTAAAAACATTTTATACCTCCTTATTCTTGTTATTATTATACTATTAATTAATTATTTTATCAATAGTGTGTAATAAATGACAAGTTATGATTATATTTAAAAAAATACTTGTAATCATTGTATTTATATTATAAAATATTAAAAAGAGGCGATAATTATGACTATTACACTTAAGGTTAGTGAAAATACTAAAAAAGAAATGGAAGAATTTTTTGAGGATTTTAAAAGAGAGAAAACTCCTCCATATGCTGTATTTCAAGCAGATGATGCTGATTGTGTGGTTACTTTATATGAGTCTGGTAAAGCAGTATTTCAAGGTGTTTCAGCTGATATTTCTGCTAGAATGTGGATGGAAAGAGAAAAACACTTGAATCCTTTAAAAAATTTAGAATATACTGATAGTAGTAAGAAAGATAAAAATGATAAACATGATGAATATATTGATCCTAAAATATATAATTCTTCGGCAATTGGATCGGATGAGGTTGGTACTGGAGATTATTTTGGTCCTATTGTTGTTACTGCTGCATATGTAAATAAAGAAAATATTAGTTGGTTAGAAGAATTAGGGGTTAAAGATTCTAAAAAATTAACTGATGATAAAATTATGGAAATTGTTCCACAAATTATTAAAAAGATTCCTTATGAAACATTAGTTTTTTCTAATTTAGAATATAATACTAAATATGGTACGGAAATGAATATGAATAAGATTAAGGCTATTTTACATAATAAAGTTTTATCTAAATTATCTAGTAATTATAAAACTGATTATATTATAGTCGATGAGTTTGCAAAAAAATATGTATATTTTAGTTATTTAAAGGATGCTTCTAATGTTGTTAGAAATATTACTTTTTTTACTAAGGGTGAAGATAAGCATTTATCTGTTGCTTGTGCATCTTTAATAAGTAGATATATATTTATTAAAGAATTTGATAAATTAGGTGAAAGCGTTGATGAATTTTTACCTAAAGGAGCTAGTGATAAAGTTGATGAGGTTGGTCTTAAAATTGTTAAAAAATATGGCTTTGATAAGTTAAAAAGTATAGCTAAATTAAGTTTTAAAAATACAGATAGAATTAAAGAATTATATGAAAAAGAAATGCATTAGCATTTCTTTTATCTTCCTTGCCAAATTCTAACTATATCGGCATTACTACTATGTGGTTCTGGATTAGGCATTGGCATTTTTACTATCATTGGTATTTTAAATGAAGAGCCAAATGCTACACAAGTACCTGGTTGTAATATTTTTTGTTTTTCCATTATTTCCGCACTCATGTTTGGTAACATTTTTTTAATATATTCCAAGTCTCTTGGATGTGTCATTTTAAATATTAAGAAGTTTGTGCACTGAGAAATAACTGTTTCAGATAGTTCTACTGGTCTTTGAGATATTAGATTTAAGATAAGACCAAATTTACGTCCTTCTTTAGCAATTCGTTCAAAAATATTATATCCAAGTAAATAAACATCATTATCATTTTGAACGTACCTGTGTGACTCTTCAAGTACAATATGGAATGGTATAGATGCTCTAACTTCTAAACTCTTTGTAAAATTAAATAACATTTTAGAATATATTTTTACTATGGTTTTTGCTAATCTATCTTCAATATCTTCTAAGTTGAAATTTATTATTTGAGCTTTTCTACCATTTTTGGTAACAAGTGCTCCTATATAATTTTCAACTGTTATATATTCTGGATAACTAAAGTAATCGGCATTTTCACTTATTACTAGTGAATGTAATCTTACTTTTAGGGTTATTGCTTGATTATACATTTTTTCATTTCTTAAAAGTCCTTCAGATATTAGTGTAAATTCTAATGCTTTTTCTAGATCTTCTAGTGTAAAAAAATGGTCATTAGTAGGTTCATATTTTTCTAATTCAGGATTTATAAAGCTTGTTATGTATTCTGTCATTAATACACTTTCTGTAAATTCTCCTGATGTATTAATTGTAAAACATTCTCTAAATTTACGAACATATCCAAGTCCTTGAACTGGAGCTTCTAGATTAAACTTATCTGTTGAACAACTAGCTATAATTGAGAATACATCATTTCTTTTACTAGCAGAAGTTTGATTTGTATATAAAATATCCATTATAGCTTTTGCAATTAAATGATTTTTATACTCTTCTGATACATTATCATTGGTTGCAAATATACGTACTAATTTAATCATTCGTTCTAATATTGTTAATTGGGTATGAGAGTCTGCTTCTAATAAAAGAGCAAAATCATCTATAGTAAGTAACCATAAAGGTATTCTTAATAGTTCTCCTTCTGTTTGTGTTTTATTAGTTGTATAGAATTTAAACTGATAATTAGGATTAATTTCATTAAGTCTTCCAAATGCTGTATGATATTCTCCATATGCATCAAATATCATGTAATTAGCTCTAAATGGTATAAAATTAGGATTGTAAAAAAGACTTTGGATAAATCTAGCTACTCCATATGATTTACCACTTCCAGTATTACCAAATATAGCTAAATGATTACTACATATTTTATTAATATCTATGTATATTGGTTTTTCATCATATAATGGGCTTACACCTAACATAAACATATTAGAATTTTCATCACCAATTATAAGTTTTAATTCATCGTCATTGATTAATCTAATATGAGCTTGTAATGTTGGTTTTCTAAGTACACCACCAATAAATTTACCATCGGAAATTTCACCTAAAAAATGAACTTTAATTATTTCTTTAGATACATCTTCTACTTCTCCTAATATTTTCTTTTTGTCATCTTCAAATACAACATGCATATTCATTAAATTCATAGCTACTGGTGTTCCAGCAGGAATTTCTATATGAGCTATATTATCACTTATATAAACTATTTTACCAAACATATTCTCACCTTTCCTTAGACTATATTAAAAATATTTATTATTAATAATTAGGGGGTTCTCTTTAATTAATCTATCTAAAAATTAGAAGGGATTAATTGTGATTACTGGAAAAATTTTTATAAGAGAACCCATCTATCAATTAAACTACATAATAGTTAATTGAAATAATTAATTTTCTCACCTTTATTATCTCTGTTAAGTATCTTATATATTATATATATTTTTTTATAATAATTATATTTATTATTAGGAAATACTTTTTTATTAATTATTTTCATATTATTTATTATTATATAATTAATATAATACTTATTTAATTTATTTATTATGCTTATTTTATCTTTAAATAGGTTTAGAAATTCATAATCATAAATATAATTATAATCTTTTTTTCTAAATATAATAATATAATCACTATATAATTTTTTTACAAATTTGTACCTTGTTTTTAACACACTTAATATATGTTTGCAAATCTACTCACTAAAAAACTTATCATTTATTATTCTTCTAATTCTTAATCTTGAACCATATTTAAAACTATTTAAATAAGTATTAATACTACTAAAAGCAGTTTCTAATTTCATTTTATCATGCTTATATAAATAATTAACTTCCTTAATTCTTTTCTTAATTCTTATTCTAGTTGAATTACTAATATTAATAATAGTTTTATTATTTATACTTCTAAATCTATATCCTAGAAATGTAAAACCATTACTATTATCAGTAATCATTGTTTTCTTAGTATTTATTTTTAATTTAAAATTGTTATTTAATTCTTTTTCAATTTTATTATTAATATTAACTAAATAATTATAATCATTATGAATTATAACAATGTCATCCATATAACGGAGAAAATATTTTAATTTATAGTCATGAATTATTTTATGGTCTAATTTATATAAATAATATATAGTTAAACTCTCTAGTCATATTTCCAATTGGTAATCCTTTACCTTTATTATAATGAGGAATCTCATTTATTTCCTTAATTCTGGTACTAGTACTATTTAATTCAATATTTTTTAACTTATCAATAGTATTATTAATATAATCGTAATTAGTACTATCTATAATATTAGATATTATCTTATATTCAGTAGTATCTAAGTCATTTTTTAACATTTCTTTAAGTACTTCATGATCAATACTATAAAAATACTTACTAATATCCATTTTAAGTATATAAAAACTATCATATTTTTTAAAGTGTTCCATATAATCTTTTACTTTTTTTATACCATAGTCCCTACCTAAATTAATTCTAGTAGCTATATTTCTATCATCTAAATATTTATCCAATTTATTAATTAATATATATCTAGCTACATAATGATTAATAATTTTATCATTAATATTTAAACTCATTACTACTCGATATTTAGGATATTTGACTAAGAATATATTATATTTAATTGGTCTTATTATATCATTAGATAATTCTTGATAAATATTTAAAATATTAATCATTTTATACTTTTCAAATTGATATATTTTTCTTTTATTCTTAGTATTTTTTCTTACTTCAAAGTCAAAAATATCCATTAAATCATTTAGCTTTATTATCATCTATCCAACCATATACCATTTTAGTTATTTCTTTCAAAAAATTTGTATAATTTAAAAGTTTTCTTTCACTAATAATCTTTTTATTATAACTTTCTTCTAAACAAAAATCTATAATACTTATTTTACTTAATATATCAAATTTATAACAATCTTTATCATTACTATAATTAGCTCGATAAATAAGTTCCAATAAATCATAACAAGTATTAAGTAACCTATCCTTTATTACATAATCTTTCTTTGGATAATTAATAACTAGATCATCAACCATAAAAATAAATTTTTTTACCTTAATGGCTATATTAAATCTATCATTCATCAATTACCTCATTAATAAAATTAATGATTTTATCTACCTTATCATCAGGTAAATTCTTTATTTTTTCAAGTAATTCATCATTACTTCTTTTTTTGTCCATAGATTTAATACCATCTTTATAGTATTTATCATATTTATTATTGTTCTTAAAATCATTACTATCAGTAATTGATTCTCTATCCATTATTTGATAACTAATTTTATATTCTTCTAATTTATTTTGTACTTTACCAATTGATGAAACAGGAAATCCAATTCTTCCATTAGAAACATTATAACCCATAATAGCATGGATTACATAAGCATCATCTTCATAAGCTTGACAAAATTTACCAACTTTTCTTATTCTTACTACTTTTTTCATATTCTCTTTATCCTTTATCATTAATCAAATAAAATAAAATTACACGCCGCTAGGGGACTGACGTATCAGATCCCCGTACGTGTACTAACTTTAGCTCTCTACTCTAAGGCAGGGATGCAAGGAAGAAGACAGTCGCTTACATACTCTAATTGTAGCCTTGGCCACAAATACCTGAAAATTATCGAGTGGGCGGACACCATTGCTGTTATTCGAGTTGTTGTTGTTCAAGTTGCCGTCGCTATTCGCGTTAAGCACATTATTCGAGTTACCAGCATTGGAAGACAATAACCTATATAGGCTCCACCTATTATAGATTCTTATATAAATTTTGATATTATTTATAGAAAAGAAAATATAATCAAGAGATTTATTCAAAGAATCTACATATATCAACAAACTACAAAGTAGTTGTTGAAACATTATCTTTTACATGCTTATTATTTACATGTAAATTTGGTTGCTCGAAAGCTTAACCTTTCGAGCAACATTATCTATTCTTACATTATTTATGCTTGAATCTTATTTCATCTTCTATCTAACTTCTTTGCGTGTCGTGGCAGATACCATTACCTGCACACGACGGCTTCGCCTGTGTTACTGGATTTCTTCTAGCGTGTATGGGCTTCCTATAGATACACGACGGGGCGGACACCAAGGCTGACATCCGAGTTGTTGCCGTACAAGGCGCCGACGCTAAAAGCGTTAAGCACATAAATCGAGTAACCAGCATCGGAAGACAAAAACCATGTATAAGATGGGCTAGACTGTCCTTCTAAAACATTACTTTTATATACCCAGCCTGTTTGAGCATTTGTTCCATCACATCCATTTGGATTATCA
>CACYFN010000011.1 GCA_902773675.1 uncultured Erysipelotrichaceae bacterium
AATCATATGCATAATTATCTTTTCTAATTTTTTAATAGCTATTATTTTTCTTATTTTATATTTATATATGTTTAAATGTACTAGCCACATTCCCGTATGACTAGTATAATTATAACACCAATTACTTCTATTTCAATAAGTAATCGTTCGACAATATTCGACAAAAATTTTATTAGTTAAAAATCGGAAGCACTAATTTGAGTTTTGCTAACACTAATATTATTATTTTTTTCTTGTTGTACTTTTACGAAACCATTATATTCATCTACCTTAGTATTATAATCATTTAAAATTTCTTTTACTAATGATACCAGTCCTTCTTCTTCTGGAGTTTTATCATCAAATTCTTTGTCAATTGTATATTTACACTTTAAATTCTCATTTAGCAAAAATTTTACCAATTCTTTAAAATCAATATCTTTCGAAAAATTATATGTTTCAATAAGATTTTTATCATTGTATAGATTTATATTATCTTGTTCCTTAATTATTTCCATATTCCTCTTCTCCTAACACATTTCCATATTTTTTATTTCTATTAGAAAATGATTTTCTACCACCATCTAAAATATTCATTATTTCTTCTTTATCATCCTGTGATTCTATTAAATAGTTCTTATAGTCTATTTCCCCATTGTTAGTCACAAATATATAATTAAATGCATCCCCATATACCGCAACAGTAGGGTTATGAGTTACAAAAATTAATTGTTTGATTTTTTTCTTTTCTTTTATTATAGAAACTAGCGTTTGGCTTATATAATCGTTATCAATATTATCTTCAGGTTGGTCAAACAACAATATTGATTCGTTAAGTTCAAATAACATATCTAAATATGCCACTGACTTCATCCCGGGAGATTCCTTTGATAAATCAGTAATAGTTCTCTTTTCAATTTGTTCAAGTAAATCGTTTTTTACCTTTATATCATCAATATTTATCTTTGAATTAATTTTAAAAAATTCTTTTTTAGGTTGAAATATTTCATTTTGTATGAATTTTGATAGTTCTACAGATAAACTATTGGTATTAGCTTTCAGATTTCTTTCTCCATTAATATACTTTATTATTAACCCAAAATCACTTGAATCACTTTTTACTTTTGAAATTGTACTTGTTAATTTTTCATAAATTGTATCTATAAGATTATCTGGCACTTCATATGAAGTTGTAAATAAATATGGCATTTTAACATATTTCTTTATAACAGGGCTTTCTTGTTTAAAATTATCAAGTAAATAATTTAATTTTTTAGATTCTAATATTATTTTAAAATTTTCTTTTATTATATTAATTATATTATTCAAATTTTTTCGTTGTTCTTGTATTATTTTTTTAGATTCATCTCTTTCATTTATAATTTTGTTTATTCTTTCATTACTATTATTTACAACTTCACTATATTTATCAAGTATAAATTTGTACTCACGATATTTGTCAATTACTGTACCATTAATATTTTTTAATTCATCGATATTTAATCCATAATTTCCAAATTCTTTTGCTAATTCATTTAAAGATTTTGAAAGACTGTTCATTTTGATGGATACTGAATCACTACTTATTTCAGCATAAGTATCATATGTATAATAGTCAGTTTTATCTTTTAAAATCTTTAAAACTGATGTTATACTTTTATAATTTGTATCTAATGGTTTTATATTCTTAGCAATATCTATTATTTGATTAATATATGATAAATCATAATCTTCAATTTTAGGGAAATATGAAGATATTTGTTTATTAGCAACATCCGGATTTTTATATATTTCAGAAATTTTATCTTGTTCTAAAACGGCAAGTGAAGATAATTGGCCAGGATTAATTTTAATTCCATTATAATCTGTCCCTAATATATTTTTAATATTAAAATCTTTATAATCAGTTGTTATTTTATTATTTGACTTGTTTAAATTCTCAATTATCGTTAAAAGTAATGACTTACCACTTCCTCTTTTTCCAATTATTACATTCAAACCAGGTGAAAAATTAATATTCTTCTTTTTATTATTAAGTTCAAAAGAAATACTACTAATAATATTAGGGGGAATTGGTATTTGTTCTTCAATAGATTTAATAATTCGCGATTGCGGGTCTAATACAGCCAATTCAAAGGCTTCAAAAAAGTATTCCAATGATCCAAAAATATAATTATATATTTGTGGTTTATATGATTCAGCATTATGCCAATCACTAAATTTAAAATAGCTAAAATAATTACCATAATTTATTATATAATCATATATATTTTTATGTTCTTCATCTTGTATTTCATATTTTTTGTCATTTATTTTTTTCCTTATTTCAGATATAATTAATTCTTTTTCTTTATCACTTTTACCCTTTAAGTTTTTCTCAAATGCTTGAGTTTGTTTATAAAATCCTAATGCCCAATTATCACATGACTTTTCATTGAAAGAAGCTGAAACGTCAAAAGCACTAAAAATCTTGTACATTGCATATTTATTTATATCATTAGACTCTTCAAGGGAAATTTTATCTAATATACTTAAAATACCTCTTGCTTTATTTCCTTCTGGCACTAGAATTATTTTACAATTTAATTGTACAATACAATTTATTATTTCATGAAATTTTGGTTTACTTTTATCTTTATAAAGATTATTCAATGTTGTTTCTAATTTATTTCCATCTAGATTGTTATCAAAATAAACTCCCATTTGAAAAAAATCTTTATCATTTACATAAACATCTAATTCAGTTCCATTTATTATTTCAATCGGTTTGTCTACAATGTATTTACGAATTTCATCATAATATAATGATGAATAAACGTTATGATCTGTAATGCTAAAAACATTAATTCCTTTATTTAACAATGTATCAACATATTCTTTTGCACTCATTTGCTTTACTCTATCTTTATCCTTTTTCTTTGAATAATATGAATGCATATGCATATCACATTTTAACCATTGTTGTTTCATCTATAACTACCTCCTACTACTTAAAAAGCGCAATACAAAAACTTAAATAAGTATAAGCCTGTACTAGCGCCTTTTTATTCTTATATATTTATAAATTTCTAATTAAATTAGATATTTGAGTATTATTTATTTGTACTCTAAACTTAACATCATAACCATCTTCTTTTAATTGCTCAAAAAATCTTTCAGCACATTTAATTTTATATTTTTGATCAGATGGAATATCTTCTTCTGTTTTATAGTCCTTTGTTTCTATAACTAAATTAATTTCTTTAATATCATTATCTCTTTTAACAACATACATAAAATCAGGACTATAACTAGCACCATCAATAAGTGGTATCCTAATACTTCTTGAAGGTATTTTACCAAAAACAATTACCTCATCATTATCAAGCATTATATTTTTCTTTTCAAGTTCAGAGTCATATAAACAAATATCATATAAATACTTATCACTTGGCTTGTCTTCCTCACTATAACCTACTCCAAGACTACCATCAGCAACATACTCTTTAGGATTTCCATCTTTATCAGTTAATGCTGTCTCTTCATTTTCCAAAGCAGTTGATGAGTATTTGAATTTTCCAAATAATGTTGCATGTTTCCAATTATTAATTCTATTTATAAAATTAATTAAAGTATTATTATTGAAAAAAGAATATTCTAACATCCTGTTTTTACTAAATTCAACAAATGCATTGTGTATTACTTTTATTGGAATATTTGTACTATTATATATTTTATTCAAAAATACATTATATGGAATAGATTCTTCATATACACCATATTCATTTCCTGCTTCTCTTACCATAAATGCACCATTTTCATCAGTCATAATTTTATTTTCATAACTTACAAGTTCAGCGGTTCCCTCAACCCCAGTTTTTAATATATTTACAAGTTGCTTTGATATTTCGTCATTACTCATTTTAGAATAGGAAATAAAATATTTTCTATTTAATATTGACCATAATTCTTTAATTTCATCAAATCTATTTTTTCTGATTTTTGCTTTATGAACAACATTATTGTTTTTATTAATAACTTTGCCGGATTTTAAACCAATATTTAAATCAGGATATTCACTAAATAATTTATCTCTATTAACTGTAACTATATTTTTATCCATATCAATATAATCTTTTTGTAATAATTCAATAAATATTTCCTTTGAAGTCTTTTCTAATGAACATGCTAATGCATTTAATTGCTCATCAGTAATTACTTTATTTTCACTTATATCCCCATTAATTTCATTTATTAACTTCTCTGCAAAATTTTTCTCAGTAAAATCAACGATATAATTTAAATAAAATTGTTCATCTGAAATACGCGATAGACTTTCGTTTACAGGTAAACGTAACCCTCTACCAACTTCCTGTATTTTACTATTATCACTTCCACTACTTCTTAATTTAGCGATAGTAAATACATTTGGATTATCCCATCCTTCTTTTAATGTCCACTTTGAAAATATAAATCTAAATGTATTAAATTTTCCATTTTTCTTATAAATCGAAAGTGTTTCTTCTTTATTAATTAAAATATTATTAATCTCTTCTGCAATATTTTCATCAGAGTCATTATTATCCTTTGAAAAATATCCACCATGACATTTTGAAATATCCTTTAGCGTTTCATCTAAATATTCTTTATATAGTAATTCATTAGAATCATCAACATTTATTTTACTTAATTCTCTTTCAATTTTCTTCTTTAATATTTTTTCAAAAATATCTTTTAAATATGTTGGCTGTGGATTTTGTTTGTTTTCTCTATAAGAGTCTATATCATCAATAAAGAAAAGTGCTAATGTTTTAATTTTGTCTCTTCTCTTAAAATTTTGCTTCTCTGTTTCAAAATGTGCATCTAAAGCATTTTCAATCATTACAGTTTGATATGATGTTGAATAAATATCTGCATATATTTCGGAACCTTTATTTAATTCTTGACCATTTGATAAAAGTAGTGTTTTCCCAATTCCATCAACATATATATTTTCAAATGAGTTATCTATTTGTTTTAAAGAATCACCTTTTTCTAATTCAAATGTTTTCTTATTATTCTCTGAAATTAATTCTAGTTTAACGGTTTTCTTATTACACAATTCTAATACTTTGATTTTCTTGTTATTACCATTAGGAGATTCTAAATATTTAACACTTACACCTTTTACTAAATTTTGATTAAATGCATCACAACTTCCTAAGTTATAAATTAAATTATGATAATCCTTTTCAACATTTCTTCCATTTTTTATATCAGGAAAAGTAGCACCAAACCTTATAATACATTGTGGCTTAATTTTATTTTCAATAAATTCAAAAGTCTTATTATTTTTTGAAAATCTATGTGGTTCATCTATTATAATAAAAGGTCTTGTAGCATTGATTGCTTCACTAGGTACAGAAAAATCTTCAACGGTAGATGAATAATCTTTAGTAAGCATAGAACTATCTTTAAATAATTGCATATTAACTATTAAAACACTAATTCTATTTCTTATTAATTCGGATGTTTCTACAAATCCTCTTATACTACTTGGAAAAGTATCTTTTCCTTTTTTATTTCCCTTTTTAGCATTTAATACATATAAATCTATACTTTTACCATATTGATCTTTAAAGTGACTAATTGATTCATATGAATTAATAAAATTAGTTGTTCCTAATTTAATAGGCAATGAAGGTACTAAAATTATAAACTTATGAATACCATAATTTTTATTTAATTCAAATATAGTCTTTGTATAAACATAAGTTTTTCCAGTACCAGTTTCCATTTTAATATCTATATTCAAATAGTCACCAATATCAACATTCCCTTTCAATGAAGAAGGTAATTCATCATTTAGCCCTTTTATATTATTTAACAATTTACTAGAATTCAAATTTACAATAGGATTAGCATATTTCAAAGTATTGTTTAAAATAGGAACATTTTCAAAGACTTTATTTATCCTATCAACTGCTTCTGTTTGATGCTTTAATCCTTTTTCAAGTTTTAATCCCATAATATACTCCTTTCTAGTATCTTGTTATTACCTCAACATTAATACCTTTAATATTTTTTACTTGCTGTAAGTTATCTTTTAAAGTTTGAATATCATTAAGAGTAAATGAATATCCAAACATTACAATTCGATTACAATCAAAATTTTCTTCCTTTTCATATTTTTCTATTAAAGCCTTTATAAATAAATCTGATATATTCCAATTTAATAAATAAATTGTATTTTGACATTTATATGCAGTATAATCTTCTAATTCTAACTTCTCATAAGTATCAGTTAATCCATATCCATCTTCATTCATCCAAGTTGTTAATACTGCATTAATTCCAAATTCATCTAAAATACTATCATCTGATATTACAAAATTAGGTTCAAATTTTTCCAATTTATCTAAAGTATTAGTATTTACATCTTTAATGGTATAATGCTTAAAGCCATAATCTATATCAGCATTAGTTTCTTTCTTAATCTTTTTAGCAGCTCTTCTTATTCTTTCTTGCCCTATTTCATCAATTGTTTTATAACCATTTTTATATGCTTCTGATTTAGTATCACATAATTCTGGCAATTGAACCAATATGTATTTTCTATTACCTTTATCTTTAGCATTTAATTTCATTACAGCATCTGCAGTTGAAGATGAACCTCCAAAAAAATCCAGAACTATATCTTCATCTTCAATTATCATACCAATTAACTTTTTTAATAATGTTGTAGGCTTTGGAAAATTAAATATTTTTTCCTTAAATAATTTTTTTAACTCCAACGTGCCAAAGTCACTTTTTATATCATTTTCAGTCCAAACTGAATTCAAAGTATACTCTGTACCTCTATATTTTTTTACAATTTGATATACACCCTTTTGAGATATTTTTCCAAATAAAACTTTATTTATATTCTTTAATGCTTTTTCTCTACCCCATCTCCAAACTGTTTTAATTCCATTAGATTCCTGTGGGTATACCTCTACCCATCCATCTTTTTTTGCAAGAGAAATTTCATATAATCCATTATTATCTTTACTATCTAAATTCATATAAAAAGGATAATAAAGATTAGGTCTGTTATTAACATTAAATGAACTATTACGATTTCTTAACTCATACAAATCAAATCCTCCATCTTTATCAGTATAATTAAATTTTTTTTCATTATCTAGTAATTTTTTAAATTCACAGTCTTGATTTTTTGTGTACATTAAAACATATTCATGAGTAATAGCTACTGTTGAATAAGGTCTTGCTCTAGAATCATTTTCAATAACAATTTGTGCTAAAAAATTTTCTTCACCAAATATACTATCACATAATAATTTCAATTGAGATTGTTCATTATCGTCTATTGATATAAAAATTACACCATTTTCATTTAGAAGTTGTTTTGCTGTATATAATCTTGGATACATAAATGTTAACCATGCAGAATGAGAATTAGATTTTGCATTTGTCATATTGTAAATTCTCTTAGCTTCTTCTTCATTTATATCTAAAACATCAACTAATTTATCAATATTTAAATTAAATTTATCGTTATAAACAAATCCATCACTTCCTGTATTATATGGTGGATCTATATAAATACATTTTATTTGACCTGTATATGATTTTACAAGATGTTTTAAAGCATCAATGTTATCACCAGATATATAAATGTTTTCACTATTCTTATTTTCGTCTTTACTATTATTTTCTTCATCTGGGACAAGTATAGTTTCAGTATCCAAAGATGCTACATATTTAGCATAATTTTTTCCTAAAAAATTTAAGCCATATCCTTCTTTTACGATAGAAGTATTTTCTTTTAACTCTTCTTCAAATACAGATATATCAAAACCACCGTTAGCATTAAAACAATTTGGAAACAATTCTTTTAATTTATTCATTTTATCTGCATTAACATCTATATTTTTATTTTTTTCTACCACATTCTTAATCATGTCTACCTCCAATATTAATTAGTTATTAAACTCTTTTCATAGTTTTCTGCCTCATCTATTTTTTCCATCAACAAACTTGCTAACATTAACCTCTTATATGCACTTTCTTTAGTTAATACTTGATTCTCATGAGCTTTTGGATTTCTTATTCCTATCATTGAACCAGAAAATATTTGCATATATCCTTGCTGCACATTTTTACCAGAATCTGTACTATTGTCTTCAAATGCTAACATTGGATTATTAGGAGAAAATAATTTATTCATCAAATCAGAACCATCTTTTTCTTCTCCAACTTTCGTTTTATATATTTTTTTACATCTGGAATTTACTTCTTTAAAAGCACTTTCAACTGCATCAGCATAATGTCCATCAAAATACTTTTTCTTACAAACATTTGAAATCATGCCATGAATTTGATTATCAAAAATTACCTCTTCTTGTTTTTGTTTTAAATCTAATCTTTTGAGTTTTTCCAAATTTATTAGTATGTTATTTGCTGCTGCCCCACTTAAAGTTTGATTTGAAGTGTATATCATTAATTCTGATATCACATTCCACTCAAGAGTATTATCCAAGTTTCTATCATATACATATCTGGTTATTATATCCTTAAATCTTACATAATTAGGTGAAACAAAAGTAACTGGTTTGTTTTCAATAAGCATATCTTTTATAATATTAATACATATATCTAAACTAGATTCCATTATATCACCTCTTAAATCTATACAATTATTATAGCACATATTTTGACATTTTTATTAGGGTTTGGGATCAATCCCACAAAAGAATTTCGTACGGGAGTACAAATTCAGTGCTGGCTAGACAATAATATTAATCCTAAATTAATTTATTGCACTTAAAAACTCTATCGTTTAATCTGATAGAGTTCTTCTTTTTAATAAAATTTATTCAGTATCAATGGATTATCTTTTACTATTCTTAAATTATATTTTATTCTTAATATCTTCTTTATAGATGGTATTAATTTATCTATATCACATCTTACATTAAATATGTCTATTGCTGAATTAATATGATTATATAGTGGTGCTTTAGAAAGTACTTTCTTATAAAAACTATCTGCTAGATAAAAAGCTACTACATCTGGTATTACAAATTCTTTTAGATAGTTATCATAATTGATACATACTGGTAAGTATATTCTTTCAAACTCTTCATCAGTAATATCACACATAGATATACTCCTTTAGAATTATTTCTTCTGCTATATTTTTTATATTATTCATTTTACTTACCCAAATCACTTGATTATCTTGTTTTAATTTTTCATTTATATTTTCTTTTTCAGCAAGTTCTTTAATTAAACTCTGCACCTTCTCCATAACAGTAACATCTATATCATGTAGATATTCATTTAAAGTATCATTAACAAGTAAATCAAAGTATAATCCTAATTTTTCTTTCTTAATATATTGTAGTCTTAATAATCCATATTTTCCTATATTATATTGTTCTTTATCTTTAACTATTAAATTAGGTAATAAATAATCACCATGTTTAGTGTAACTAATATTCATAACATTTCTCCATTTCTTATTATTTTTAGGCTTTAATTGTTATACTTAATATTTGTTACACTTTGACCATCGGCACCACCTGCATTTATATGATTAGAAACTACTAAAACATCACTACTATTACCAAAAGCATTTAAAACCCTATTAACCCTTTCAGTAGGAGTTAACGTCTCATCAGTCTCCCTAGTAATATAAACATCAACCCCTAAACTTTTTAATCTATCAAAAATATATTTACTAATTTTTAAATTATAATCCTTTTCAATAATGCCATTACCTACAGCACCACTATCAGTACCACCATGTCCAGGATCAATAACAACCTTTTTAGCCATAAAATCACTCCTAACATAGTATATTCTAAAATTAAAAAAAAGTAATTAAAATCAATAAATTTCATAAAATAAATAAAAAAAGTAATTTTATAGAAAGATAAAACATAAATTCTAAGAAATGTAAAAAAGTGTAAAAAAAATAATACTATAAAAGTATTATTTAAGAATACCAATTAATTCATCTTTAGATCTAAAACCAACTAATTGTTCTTTTAACTCACCATTTTCAAATATTAAAATAGTTGGAATAGACATAATACCATATTTCTTAGGAACCTCATTTTCCATATCAACATTCAATTTATAAAAATCACAATCAGTTAATTCGTTTGAAACTTCATCAATAACAGGAGAAAGCATCCTACAAGGACCACACCAATCAGCATAACAATCAACAATAACCTTTTTATTAACATTAATTTTATCATTAAAATCTTTATCACATATCTTATTTACCATAAATATCCTCCATTTCCTTAATAGCAACAGTAGCACTAATAGCACCATCACTAATTGCAGTAGTAAGCTGCCTTAAATCTTTTACTCTAACATCACCAGCAACATAAATACCATCAATATTAGTATGTACACCATCAGAAGAAATTATATAACCATCTTTATCAATTTCAATATTTTTTGAAAAACACTGACTATTAGGTACTTGCCCAATAGCAATAAATAAACCATCGATATCTAATAATTTAATACTACCATCATTATTTTTTACCTTAATTCCAGTTATAACATCATTACCAATTATTTCTAATAATTGACTATTCAAAATCAATTCTACATTACTCAAAGATTTAATATATTCTAAATACTTATCCTCACCTCTAAAAATATCCCTTCTATGAATTAGATATACACATTTAGCAATATTAGATAAATATATAGCATCTTCTAAAGCAGTATTACCACCACCAATAACAGCCACTACTTTATCTCTGTAAAAATTACCATCACAAGTAGCACAATAAGATAAACCTTTTCCAAGGTACTTATCCTCATCCTTAATACCAATCTTCCTATAAGAACAACCTGTAGCCAAAATGATAGATTTAGTACTATAATTATTATTATCAGTAATAACTTCATTTCTTTTAACTTGAATAACTCTTTCAAACTTAATTTCGATACCTAGTTTTTTTATCTGATTAAATAAATTAGTTGCAAAATCAAAACCACTAATATTATCAATACCAGGATAATTCTCCACTAAACTAGCATTAATTATCTGACCACCATACGATTTTCCATCCAAAATTAATACACTTTTATTAGCGCGTCCTGCATATAAAGCAGCACTCATACCAGCAGGTCCACATCCTACAATAATTAAATCATACATAGAAGCACCCTCCTTAAACATATTATAACACGTAAAAGTAATAAATAAAAGAAAAATGTAAATAACAATTTACATTCTAATTATTTAAATAAATAATACTATCATAAATAACACCATCACGATAATACTTAATTAAAAAACTATCTTTATTATTTAATTTAGATAAATAATAATTAAATTCTAAAGTATCATTTACTTCATGTCCATCTATATTTATAATAACATCACCAACTACAATTCCATAATTATTAGCTAGTGTATCATCATAAACATTATCTACTTTAACACCACTAAAACCATCATTATAATTACTATAATCAATACCTAAAACAACTCTATAATTATTACCAGACTCTAAATTTGAAATAATAGATATAAGATTTTTAGATGGAATAGCAAAAGAATTACTTCTATTAAGATCTACCATAGAAACCATTCCTATAACTTCATTATTACTTAAAATAGGACTACCACTATTACCATCAACAATTTTAGAATTAAACTTAAATAAATCTAACATTTTATAACTATAATCATAATGAATTTTATAAGAGTATATATCACTTAGTAATTTACCAGATAAAACATCATTAACAGTAATTATAGATATTTTATTACCAACATTATAATCATAATTATTATCTAAAGTAAGAAAAGAATCAACATACTTACTATTTATATATATAATAGCAACATCCTCATATTCATCATAATTAAGTAATTCAGCTTGAATTTTTTTATCATTAATAACAATATATATTGAATCACAATTTTCAATAACATGATAATTAGTTAATAAATAAGCATAATCATCAATTCTATATACAAAAGAAGTACCATCTTTAAATAAAACATTATCCTTATAAGCAACAACCTTATAAACAGGATAATTATTATCATTATTATTAAATTTAATAAATACTAAAATTATTAAAAATATAAATATTAAACAAAAAATAAAAATAATTTTTTTCATATCTAAATATCCACAATATCTCTCCAATTATCAGGAAAACCCATTCTATTTAAAATAGTTTTCATAGGAATAACACTAATTTTTCCACTTATAATATCAATCTCATATCCTAATTCATTTACTAAATTAACAAATTGTTGTTCAGAAAGCAAACTTTTAAGAATGATAATAACAGAGAATAAATCATTTTTGCCACATACATATAAACCTTCCGATTGTTTAATATTTAAACCGCTATGATATAAACAATCTGGAATTTCCTTCAAAGTTTTATGTTCAAATAAAATATCTTCATGAGCACATAAATTACGATAATTAGAAAGAATATTTAAATAAATAGAGAAAGTATTAACATCAAGATTATAAAAATTAGCTATCTCTAATTTATCACTATCTTTAAAAATATTAAAGAATTCCCCAATTAAACCAAAAGACAAAACTTTAACTAAAATCCATAAAGGAATATAACCATAATTATCAATATAATGAATAGTAGCAGAATGTTTGCGACCATTCAATCGTATTTGCCTTTTAACCTTCTCTAAAACATCCCTAACTTGTCTAACCTTCAAAGAATCATCAGAAAAGTTTTTAGGATTTAAATAATCCTTTTCTTTAAAACCATACTTTTTAGACAATTGATAACTTATCAAAGATTTAATATTATTTTCAATAATTAATAAATTTTTAAAGAAGATATTTCTAATATTTCTGTCAAAAGTAAATAGAGCATACAATTCTTCAAAAGTAGTACCTTCAATAAAATTTTTATCCCTATTTTTCATAAATAAATGCCTATACCCACTCAAAAAGAAATAATTCTCTTTAAGTAAAACTATCTTCGATTTTTCATAATCACTAATAACTAAGCCTTTACTCTTCAAAATATCTAATTGTTCATCAACAGTTTTAAAAACTTTATTTTTCATATATTCCCCCTATTATTCACCATCTGAAGAATTTGAATTATTTTCATCATTACTAGAATTATTATTAGAACTATCTGTATTCTCATCATTATCAGATGTATTATTATTTTTATTACTAGAAGCTTCATTAGAATTAGTATCATCAACATTATCTACTTTATTATTCTTATCATCATCTTTTTTATCATCACTAGTATCACTACTTTTATCTTTATTCTTATCTTTATTCTTATCGATTACAATTTCAATTTCCTTATCATTTTCATCATCACTAATCTTTTCTTCAACACTAGTAACATTATTTTCTTTTTCTTCAACTTTATCTTCTTCTTTAGTTTCCTTTTTTTCAGTATTAGTTACAGTAGTAGAATAACTCTTAGTTACTCTAGTAGATTTAGTCTTATCAGGTTTAAAATCTTCATCAAGAATTTCACCATCTAAAACAGCCTTAATAGTACTAGAAGCTTCATCAACACTATTCCAATCAGGAATCATAACATATAATTCTTGACTACCACCAGAATAAGTAACACCCTTACCATTCGAACCATCTAAACTAATAGATTTAACTTTCCAAGAAGCCATATCACTAAGTTGCATTTTTACCAAAGAAGTAATTTTATCAGAACTCATATTTGTCTCAAATTTTCCCTCAATAGATTTTAATAAAGAATCATACTTAGTTAATATAGATTTGTTACTTAATTTCTTAATCATAGCCTCAATAACAGCTTGTTGATCAGCACCTCTTTGTCTATCACCCTCAGAAAATGCTTTTCTCTCTCTAGCAAAAGACAAAGCCTCTTCACCATTCATCTCATTATAACCTTCAGTATAATTATAACCATCTATCGAAGTAAATGTATATTTAGAATATACCTCAATACCACCAATAGCATTTATAATATCAATAAAAGAAGTAAAATTAATTTTCACATAATAATTTATATCAATACCAAGTAAATCCTCAATAGTACCAATCGACATATCAGTTCCATATATTCCAGCATGAGTTAACTTATCACGACTACCCTTTTTACCATGTAATTCAACATAATAATCCCTAGGAATACTAGTAAGCAAAATTTGCTTAGTCTTAGGATTAACAGTCAAAACAATATTAACATCACTTCTCGATACAGCAGATAATTCTCCATAAGTATCAATACCAGTTATATAAACATTAAAAGGCTCATTAGAAACATTAACATCCTTTGCTTTATTAGAAGTCTTAATCTTTACTTTAATAGTATATATTATTTTAATATTACTTTCAAAATCAGGATTATTTTCTTTCATCATACTTAAAATAGAATCCTCGACAAAAATAACTTCAATTTTACTTTCTAATAAATCACCAGCAAGTTTTTCTAAATTGTCATAATTTTCAAATGTAACTTCAACCTTATCAATTAACTGTTCCTTAGCATCTTTAACTCCATCAGTATTTTCATAAATTCCAACAGATTTACCCTTAACATCAGATACTTTATCTAACTTACTATCTTTTAAAACAATCAAAGAATAATTTTCCAATTTATAGTTAGAAGCCCCAATTTTTGACATAAAATTCATTGTCTTTCCCATATAAAACATTGGAATAATAAACAATATTGAAAATAAACATGCAAAACCAAATGCAATATTTTTTTTAAGTTTCTTAGCTTTCTTTCTAAATAAAAACCAATCAATTACTCCATTTACAACTAATAAAAACAAAATAACTAAAGCTTCATACTTAACAGGTAAAACATCTAATTTTTTTAACATCACAAATAAAATAAGTGATACAATAAATAATATCAACCCAGCTGATTTATATATACTAAATTTTCTTTTTTTCTTATTACTACTCTTTTTTCTCATATCTACCACATATCTATTATAACACATTTATTTTAAAAAAGAAAAAAAGTGAAAAATTTTCACATTTTTTTACGAATACTTATCATATTGACACAAAAAGAAATCATCAGTCATACCAGATATATAATCAACAACTATTCTTTCATTTGAATTATTAGTAATATAATCGCTAGACATACCATTTAAAAATACAGTATATATATCCTCATCAATTTTTTTATTATTTATCTGACTCAAATAAATATCAAATAGTTTATTAAACATCATTTTATATTCTTCTATTTTACTTTTAGAAGCAGATTTATAATAAATATTTTTGTAATTAAAAGTTAATAACTCACAAACCGCCTTATATATTTTATCAGACATTTCAATATAAGGTTTATCTTTACTATTTTTAATTATATCTAAAACTATATTATTAATAATATCTCTATTACTTATACCCAAAGTATTCTTAATATTGTATGGTATATCCTCAGTAGTAATTAAATTAAGCCTTATACCATCCTCTAAATCTCTACCAATATAACCAATAACATCACAAATTCTAACCACACATCCCTCAAGTGTCATTGGAACCAAATTCTTTAAAATATCCTTATCATAATAACATTTATTATATTCCTCTAAAAATTCTTCCCTACTTTTTTTTCTAGGCTCATACCTCTGTAATAAAACCTCACCATTATGACACATAATAGCATCCAAAACCTGAACAGTAATATTTCTACCTAAGCCATTATTTTCCAGATTCATAAGTACCCTAACACTCTGAATATTATGATTAAAAAAACCTAAATCATGTTTTAAACAAATATCATTTAAAATAGATTCACCAACATGACCAAAAGGAGTATGACCTAGATCATGTCCAAGTCCAGCTGCTTCAATCAAATCCTCATTTAAATTTAGAGCTCTACCAATAGTTCTTGCAATCTTACTTACAAATTGTACATGAGTTATTCTTTTACTAACATGATCATTACTAATGTTACTAAAAACTTGCGTCTTATCAATATATCTTGAATATGATAAAGAATATATAATTCTATCAATATCCCTAAAAAATTCAGATCTAAAATCAGAATTATCACTACTCAATCTATAAGCAAAACTATCTTTACAACCAAATCTAGAAATATTATCCTCAAATTTACATAATTGCTTCACAATAATATCACCACCAAACAATAATTATTAATTTAAAAACAACATTTATTAACTATAAACTTTTTTCAGAAATATAATCAATTACATCATCTTTAATGACTTTAGTAGTAGCATAATTCATTTCAACTTCATGAATTTCACCATTAGAAATATAATTATAATCTATAACAGAATCAATCAAATGATATCCTGTATAACGAGGATAATTACTAACACCATATTTTGTATATATTTCCTCACCATTTTCATCTAAAGCACTAATTCCATACTTCTGAGGATTATTAGTAACATCCTCAGTAATATATAAAAATTGACAATCATTAATGCCACTTAAAACATAATCATTAGCATATAATGCATTATCCAAAGTAACCTCATTATAATTATAGGCCTGTAAAGCAGCATAAATACAACCATTAAAATAATTTAATTTATTTTGCATATTAGCAATACCACAACGAATATTATACTCTAAATCACCAGCTCTACTTGAAGAAACAGTCAATGTCTCATAACATTTATCAAAATAATTATAAACAGTAATATCATAATCAGGCATATCCTCTAACATCATAACCCCTATTGCCGCACCACCATCGACAATATTTACACCACCTGATTCTTGAAAACAGATAGCAGCAATAATTTTAGGATCCAAACCATACATTTTAGAATAATATCTTATCAAATATCCTTCTATAGTATTTTCTAAATAATAACGAGTATCATCAATATCTGAAGAAGTCCCAACTTCAAAAACAACATCTGAATTATCATTAACAGATTCATTGGTACTTTCATCAACTTGACTATCATCATCTACTAAACTTTTTTCTTCAATTACAACAGATTCATCTTCAACATTACTACTATCTTTAATCTGACCATTATCACTTATACTACTTTCCTCAACTTGACTATCATCAATTTTACTACTTTCTTCAATTTTTGAAGAAACATCAACTAAATCATTTTCCTCAGAAGAAACATCGCTATTAATACCAAGTAACTCTCCATCTCCATTGACATTATTAAAACTTTCATCAAGCTGTAAAACCTGAGAAACAACTACAGTATCAGAATCTACTTTATTATTAGTTTTACCATTAATAGGTAAATTAGAGATAAAATAAGAAAGAGAACCAACCACTGTAACAACCACACCAGCTATAACAATTACCTTAGCTAGACCATACCTTTTTTTTGAAACAGTACCAGATACACTATTTTCTTGCAGTGCAACTTTTAAACCACTATTTTCACTACTCAAATTGTATTTTTTCTCATTTTGTCTTTCTATAAATTTATTAATTTGATAAGACGTTATAATCTCTTTATCTCTATCCTTAGGAACACCAGAATTAACAATATCCATTAACTCCTGATCCATACGATTATTTTCTTCTTTACTTATCATATTATACCTCCAAATCTTTTATTAAAACATGTAAATATTCAACAGTAGTTCTTCTCATACCACCCTTAGATTTATTGGCTTTATATCTCTTATGATTTTTTTCATATCTACTATAAGTACCATACTTTTTCATAATCTTCTCAATATCGCCAATACTCATAATACCTTCATCATTATAGCTTAAAAATATATATTTAAATTTTGCATTTTTAATTAAATCCTCAAAAGCAATAATAGCATTTTTTCTACTATTATATTTAGACCTAGAGTCATCACATCTAACACCAGCAATACCCTTAATATCAGGATTATCACCATATGCAATAGTCTCCAAAATATGATAATTTGTATTATATTTTCTTTCATTATATGGAGGATCCATATATAATATATCACCACTAATATGTTTAATTAATTCATTACAATCTTCCATATATACTTTATTATTAGTATTTTTATTAATAAGAATAGGTAATTCTCTTAAATCTAAATCAATTTGAGCACTTTTTTTCATATTCTTCAAAAAAGCCTCATATACAGAAGCAGTATTAGCTACCCTATCAGCAGCCTCAAGTAAACAAGTTATTAAATAATAATATTCATTATCATTAATTAATTTATCTTTATACCACACCTCAATTTGATTTCTAATAGAATCTATCTTAATAGCATTATTCTCAGTAAAATACATCCTACTTATATCACTATCTCTAGTACCTTCAGATGTATAATTATTATAAATAAATCCTTTATAATTATCTAAACTATTTAAATAAATAAAAACATTATCAATACCAATAGATCTTAACTTACTAAAAGTTATATTATCATTATTCTCAATAAAATGTTTATTTATAACATAACTATAATACTGATTATCATTAGCAATAATATCATAACCATAACTTTTAAAATACCTACCAACTACACCAGTACCAGCAAATATATCACAAAAAGAATAATTTTTTTTATCACCTACTACATCAATAATAGATTCCCAAATAAAATCAATAATAGAATGTTTCGAACCAATATAATTCATATAACCCTCCTAATTTCAATATAATCTTAACACATACAAGATAATTAATTCAAGCAAAATAAAAAATAAATTTTAAAAAATACACTTATTTACAAAAAAATACAGGAATTAATCCTGTATATTATCAGTTGAAGATTCCCAAGTCCAATTACGAACATCCTCCATATCTTCACCATATTCTTTTATATATTGTTTATGCTCAACCAACTTATCCTTGCACCACTGATTTAAGCTAGCTCTTCTATCACCAAATTTATCTAAATATTTTAAAGCATCAATAACTAAATGATATCTATCAAGTTCATTTTGAACTCTCATATCAAAAGGAGTTGTAATAGTACCTTCTTCCTTATAACCATGAACATGTAAATTATCGTTAGTTCGTTTATAAGTTAATTGATGAATCAAAGATGGATATCCATGAAAAGCAAATATAATAGGCTTATCCTTAGTAAAAATCATATCATAATCAGCATCATCTATACCATGACTATTATTAGTATGAGACTCTAATCTCATTAAATCTACAACATTAACAACTCTAATTTTAATATCAGCAATATTATTCCTTAAAATAGAAACAGCAGCCAAAGTCTCTAAAGTAGGAGTATCACCACAACAGGCCATAACTATATCAGTTTCACCATCTTGATCATTACTTGCCCATCTCCATATACCAAGACCCTGTGTACAATGTTTAATAGCATCATCCATACTCAACCACTGAGGTCTAGGATGCTTACTAGCAACAATAACATTAATTAAATTTTTACTTTTTACACAATGATCAAAACAAGAAAGTAAGCAATTAGTATCAGGAGGTAAATACATTCTAACAATATCAGACTTTTTAGTAACTAAATGATTTAGAAATCCCGGATCTTGATGAGTATAACCATTATGATCTTGTTGCCAAATATGACTAGTTAAAACATAATTTAAAGATGAAATTGGTCTTCTCCAAGATAACTCCTTAGTAACTTTTAACCATTTAGCATGCTGACTAACCATAGAATCAACAATTCTAATAAAAGCTTCATAGCAATGAAAAAAACCATGTCTACCAGTAAGTAAATAACCCTCAAGCCATCCCTCACATAAATGCTCAGAAAGCATAGAATCCATTACCCTACCAGTGGAATCTAAAAATTCATCAGATTCAAATTTTTCAGCATTCCACTGTCTATTAGTAGCCTCAAAAATATGATTTAAACGATTTGATAATGCCTCATCTGGACCAAAAACACGGAAATTACGATTATCTTCATTTAATCTAATTAAATCTCTAACATAAGAACCTAATTCCATCATATCTTGTGCCTCAAAAGCACCAGGATAACTAACATTAACACCATAATTTCTAAAATCTGGAGTACGTAATTCCTTAAGTAGAATTCCTCCATTAGCATTAGGATTCATACCCATTCTCTTATCTCCAACCGGAGCAAGAGCTTGAAGTTCAGGAAATAGATGACCATCATCATCAAATAAATCCTCAGGATGATAACTCCTTAACCAATTTTCAAGTATCTCTAAATTTTCTGGATTATCCCTTGAAATAGTAACAGGAACTTGATGAGCTCTAAATGATCCCTCTATCTTATTTCCATTTACTTCTTTAGGGCCCGTCCACCCCTTAGGCGTTTTTAAAATTATCATTGGCCATATAGGTCTTTTATTAATACCATTTACTCTAGCATCATTTTGAATTTTTCTAATACGAGCAACAACTAAATCAAGAATTTTAGCCATTTTCAAATGCAAATCATGATTATTATCCCCCTCTATAATAACAGCTTCCCAACCACAACCTCTAAAAAATGAAATTAATTCAACATTAGAAATTCTCGAAAATATAGTAGGATTAGCTATCTTATAACCATTTAAATGAAGAATTGGTAAAACAACACCATCACTTTTAGGATTCAAAAATTTATTTAAATGCCAACTAGTAGCAAGCGCACCAGTCTCAGCTTCACCATCTCCAACCACACAAGAACAAATTAAATCAGGATTATCCAAAACAGCACCAAAAGCATGTGATAAACTATAACCAAGTTCTCCACCCTCATTAATAGAACCAGGAGTCTCAGGAGCAACATGACTTGAAATACCACCAGGAAAACTAAATTGTTTAAATAATTTCTTGATACCATCTATATCTCTAGTAATATTTGGGTAAATTTCACTATAACTTCCTTCCAAATAAGTGTTTGCTACCATTGCATTACCACCATGTCCAGGTCCAGAAACATAAATCATGTTTAAATTATATTTTTTAATAATCCTATTTAAATGAACATAAATAAAATTTTGTCCAGGAACAGTGCCCCAATGTCCAACAATATTTCTCTTAATATCCGTAATCTTTAAAGGTCTCTTTAGAAGAGGATTACTAAGTAAATATAATTGACCAGCAGATAAATAATTGGCTGCATTAAAATATCTATCAATATTATTTAATTCTTCATCACTAAGAACATTGTTCATTATATCACCTTTTTATTCTAGATATATTAATTATATAATATAAATAAAAAAAAAACAACAATAAAAAAAAATTCTTGAAAATCAAGAATTTAAATTTCATTAAATGGTCGGGAAAACAGGATTTGAACCTGCAACCCCTTGGTCCCAAACCAAGTGCTCTACCAAGTTGAGCCATTTCCCGAGTATATATATGGTGCGCCCAAGAGGAGTTGAACCCCTAACCTTTTGATCCGTAGTCAAACGCTCTATCCAATTGAGCTATGAGCGCATTAAGATGGTGGCTCCAGGTGGAATTGAACCACCGACACCAAGATTTTCAGTCTTGTGCTCTACCGACTGAGCTATAGAGCCAAAAAAAATGGCGGTTCCGACGAGAATCGAACTCGCGATCTTCTGCGTGACAGGCAGACGTGATAACCGCTACACCACGGAACCATAATTTTTGGTTGCGGGAGCTGGATTTGAACCAACGACCTTTGGGTTATGAGCCCAACGAGCTACCAGGCTGCTCCATCCCGCGATATTAAAAATGGCGGAGGAATAGGGATTCGAACCCTAGCGCCGCTTACACGACCTGCTGGTTTTCAAGACCAGTCCCTTCAACCAGACTTGGGTATTCCTCCAAACGACAAGTAGATTATAACATAGAAATTATACGTTGTCAATAAATTTTATTACAAATATTAATGATTTATACCATTTTTAAACAAAATACAAAAAATAAAACTCCCGAAGGAGTTAAATTATCATATGGTGCCTAAGGCCGGACTTGAACCGGCACGGGATTTGACTCCCGCAGGATTTTAAGTCCTGTGCGTCTACCAATTTCGCCACTCAGGCAAATCTGTGATTTAATCAAAATCACAAATAGATTATATAATATTTTTTATTAAATATCAAGTTTTTTTTACATTTTTTTGAATTTTTTTTATTTTCCTATTAAATGTACATTATCAAGAAGTACTCCAGTACCTTCAACAACACATGTTAATGGACTTTCTGCGATAAAAACAGGTACTTTTAGTTCATGAGTTAATAAATCACTAAAGCCATTAACTAAAGATCCACCACCAGTTAAAATAATACCTTTATCAATAATATCAGCTGCCAATTCAGGAGGAGTTTGTTCCAAAACATTTTTAGCTTCATGAATAATTAAATAAACACTTTCTCTTAAAGCTTCTTCTACTTCTTCAGAAGTTAAAGTAATAGTATGAGGGAGACCAGTAACTAAATCTCTACCTTTAACATCCATAGAATCATTTCTTGATTCAGTAAAAACAGTTCCAATATTAAACTTAATATCCTCAGCAGTTCTATCTCCAACCAATAATTTATACTTATTTTTTAAATATTTAATAATATCATTATCAAAAGTATTTCCTGCTATTTTAATACTAGAACTATTAACAATACCACCTAAAGATAAAACAGCAATATCAGTAGTTCCACCACCAATATCAATAACCATATTACCACTTGGTTTAGAAATATCCATTCCAGCTCCAATAGCAGCTACCTTAGGTTCCTCTTCCAAAAATACTCTTCTTGCTCCAGTTCTCTCAGCAGCCTCTTTAATAGCATTCTTCTCAACCTGAGTAATATTTGAAGGACAACAAATTAAAATTCTTGGTCTCGAAAAAAAACTCTTTCCATTAACCTTTTTAATAAAACTATTAAGCATCATTTCAGTAACCTCAAAATCAGCAATAACCCCATCTTTCATAGGTCTAATAGCTTTAACCCTACCAGGTGTTCTTCCAAGCATTTCGCGTGCTGCATGTCCAACTGCTAAAATCTTCTTTGTTTCACTATCAATAGCAACAATACTAGGTTCATTCAAAACAATCCCTTGACCTTTAATATAAATTAATACATTAGCCGTCCCCAAATCTATTCCAATGTCTTTAGCAAACATATAAACACCTCGTTTCACAATAAACATTATAACATATTTTATTCTTTTTGTACTTAACTACACTAATTTTTCATATTTTTTTTTCGTAGATTGTCCACCTCTTATATGTCTAACATCAATATGATATTGTAAAATATCATTTACCATATTATATAATTCCTTATTAACATATAAAAGTCTTTCATGTAAATCTTTATGTACAGTACTTTTAGATACTTTAAAAATAGAAGCAATCTCTCTAATAGTCTTTTTAGTGCTAATAATATAATTAGCTTCATTCATAACCCTATCAATAATTAATAAATTCATTATTCACCCCTAAAATAGTATATAAAGAATATATTAATTTATACATAAAAAGAGCATAACGCCCTAAATTTCATCAATATTTTTATCATAATAATCTTCTGGATCAACATTAACACCATTAATTATTAATTCAAAATATAAATGATTACCTAAATCAGTTGAAATATTAGAAGTACCACTTTTAGCTATCACACTACCCTGTTTAACATTATCACCATTTTTAACTACAATTTCACTAATACTCTGATAACTACTAACAATACCATTATCATGTTTAATAGTAACAATATTACCTAAAATATCATCTTCTTCAACATTAATAACTTCCCCATCAAGAATAGCAACTACATCAAAAGTACTATCTCCACCATAAGAAATACCACTACTTTGTATATAAGTATCATTATAATAAATTAAAGAATTCTCTTGAGTAGTTTCATCATCTAATAAAGAATAATAATTTTTAAGAATTTTTACACTTTCATTAGTATATGGTCTTTTAATTACAGTCTTCTTATCTACCTCAGCATTAACAGGAATATCTTGTGAATTATTAATAACATCCTGCGAAACATATCTATATTCTTGATTATCAATACTATTACTATAATCAGATGTACTATCAATATAAAATAAACCACTTAACATAAATATAAATGCTAAACCATATAAAACATAAATAACTGATTTTTTTAATCTTCTATTCATTTTGTTCACCTCATTAAAATTGTGAACAAAAAAATAAAAAATATACAAAAAATTTAAAATTTTTTTATTTCAATATCAGAATAATAATGTTTAAGAATCTCATCATAAGAATAACCATCAATAGCCATTCCTTGAGCACCATACTGACTCATTCCAACTCCATGACCATATCCTTTAGTATTTACAACTATCATATCATCATATTCAACAATATCAAAATATGAAGATCTTAATTGTAATTTAGAAACAACTTCTTTACCACTTAACTTATTACTATTAATTATTATTTTATTTATCCTACCAGTAGATGTAGTTTCTAATATTTGAACATTTAATTTTTCACTAAAATCAATATTTAATAAATTATAAAATTCATCCTTCTTAAATTTTTTAATATCAGTATAAACAGGCGAAATTTCATCCCAAGTACTTGAAACACTTCTTAAATAAGGAACACTATTAGAAAAAATTTCTTCACTATTTTCTGTAACACCAGGACTAGTAGAAAAAAACATTGCTTCAACTATTTTATCATCATAAACCAAATATTCACCATTGGTTGCAATTACAGCCTCTTTAATTTTATTAATGTTTGATATATAATCACTACCCCATTTATTTTTTAAATCATCATAATCTAAATATACCTGATTTAAAACAGTATCAACAACATCATAATCTTTATTTTTATTCTTAGTTATATGATACATAACATAACTCCTAGAAGCAACTGCCTGAGCTTTTAAAGCCTCAATATCAAAACTAATAGGCATCTCACCAGCAACAACACCAACAACATATTCCTCAATTGGAATCCTATCAATTCTATCATAATTATTTCTATAAACCCTAACCATTGAATTAGAATTAAAATTAAAAATTATTTCCTCATTTTTAATAAAAATATTCACAACAATAAAAGGAATTAAAATTATAGCTAAACAAAAAAGTAGTATTTTTTTTATATTAATCACCCCAATATAAAACATACTACTTTATAATTTGACAATTATTCGCAAAATCATACAAAAAATTAGTAAATAAATATGCTAAACCAAAACTAACCATAAAATACAATAAACGTGCTTGAAATATCCTATTAATTTTAAATAAACCATTAATATTAATACTATCAAGTGCCCAAATAGATAAAGGAACAGTAATTATATATAGTATTAATTTAGTTGTCATAATTATTAATCTTTTCTATTCTTCTAACATAACGATCTATATTAGCAAATTCTTCAGTTAAAAATATAATTAATATGCAATAACATTACTATCATTATCACGTCTAGTCATCTTAGCTTCATACTCATTACTTACTTTTGCACATCTTACACCCTTTACTTTATTACACGCAATACTCATACCAATTCCCGTATTACATATTAAAACACCATAATCTATTTTCTTATGAGAAACAGCCTCACCTATCTTAAAAGCATAATCAGGATAATCAACCATTTCACTACTGTTAGTGCCATAATCAATTACATTATAACCCCTACTGGTTAAAAAATCTGTCAAAATATGTTTTAATTCAACACCATGATGATCAGTTGCAATACCTACCTTCATTTTTTTCACCTCATTAATAAAAAAATAACAAAACCAATAATAGCTAAAATTATTATTATCATCAAAATAATAATCAAAATATTATTCTTTCTTACATGCTTTCCCATATTTTTAAATTCTTCAAAATCTTCATCACTAAAAGACATTGTCGAAGTAAAAAAAGATTTATCCATTTCAGCAGTATTATCATTTTTCTTTTGTTCTTCTTTTTCTTCTTCAACAATTTTATGTATAGAAGAAGCATCTCCAACCATTGTATTAGATGTTAAATTATCCAATAGCCCTACATCTTCGCTATCATTTTTATTAGTTATTGTATTAATTAAATCCTTTAATTCTTCTTCACTATCATCATATTTTTCATTACGCAAATTTAATTCATTTATAACATCATAATGCATCTTTTTTAAACTACGATTAGCTTTATCTTCATTATGATTAACTTTAGCTTTATCCAAAACATCCATAATATCATAAGTTTTTTCATCTTGAAAAAACTTATCAATTTCTTTTTCTTTAGGTTTATCTTCAATATTAAAAGCATTACGATATTGTTTTTCTCTTTTATAGTTTTCTCTATTTTTAATAAGTTCACGAACCTTAGTAATATCTATCTCATTAGTTTTTGCAATAGTATGAACAGCCTCAATATTAGAATAACCATCCATATCTTGGATTCTTTTATATAAATCTTCGTTTTTTCTACTTCTGCCATTAGAATTACCAGGTCTATCATTATATCTATCCATACGACTAGCCATACCATCACCCTACATTTAATAATATCATAAAATTAAAAATATTTAAAGATTTTATTGTATTTTTTGATGATTTTATTTATAATTATATTTAGGAGGAAAAAAATGAAAGTAAAAGTAGATAAAAATTTATGTATTGGCTGTGGAGCTTGTCAATCAATAGAACCAAGTGTATTTGAACTTGAAGACGATGGATTAGCAAAAGCTATAGATACAGAAATTAATAAAGAAATAAAAGAAAATGTAATGGATGCTATAGAAGGATGTCCAACAAGTGCAATTAGTGAAGTAGAATAAAAAAAATCTAGAAATGATGTGAACCCCATTTAGGAGACATTAAATAAAAAATCAAGGGCGAACTTTAGTGAGTTCATCTAGACCCTTGATTTTTATTATGTAATTATAATATTCATTCAAATAAAGCTTGTCTTTATTTGTTATCTATTAATAAATTAACTAAGTATAGAACATCTTCTGCATATTCAACAATATTTGAATTTGGTTCTCCCATGCCCGGACATAATCTATTATATAATTCATAATCATATCCACCATTATTCTTTAAATATTCTATTACTGATTCTAATTTATATATTAATTCATTATTATTTATCATTTTTCTTATATCCTTTATTTTTATTAACTTTCTTTCCCTTAATTCTTGTTGTATTATAAAATTCTATCCATTCTTCAACTAAAATTATGTAATTTTCTAAAGATGTGATATTATTGTTATACAAAGTTTCCTTTTTAAGGAGAGAGTGCCAACTCTCAATTGGTGAGTCATCTATCGGAGTACCCTCGCCATAGAAATGGTAATACCATTAGATTCACAAATTGCTTTGTATTCATAAGATGTATACTGGAATCCTTGATCACTATGCAAGATTAACCCAGATACATCTTTTCTTTTGGCTATTGCTTCATTTAAAGTATCCATAACTAATTTGTTATCATTATGTTTAGATATTTTATAAGCTACAACTTTTCTATCATATAAATCAATTATCGTTGATAAATAAGCTCTAGAACCTTTAAATATAAGATATGTTACATCTGTATCCCATACTTTATTTGGTGCATTAGTAGTAAAATTTCTATTCAATAAATTTGGTTTAACATTATCTTCTATTCTTTCATTTTTTTTTTTCTTTTTTGCCTTTCTTATATATTCAGGAACTAAATTATATTTTTTCATTATTCTTAAAACCTTCTTTCCATTCATTACAACCCCATATTTGATTTTTAGGCCTTCCACAATTCTACGATAACCATATGT
>CACYFN010000012.1 GCA_902773675.1 uncultured Erysipelotrichaceae bacterium
ATCTTCCACAATTAGATTTTTTAATTAGAACTAGTGGAGAAGTAAGAGTAAGTAACTTTATGTTATGGCAAATGGCTTATGCAGAAATGTATTTTCCAAGTACATATTTTCCAGACTTCGATGAATCTTGTTTTGATGATGCAATACTTGCATACAACAAAAGAGATAGAAGATTTGGAAGTATTAATTACGATAAAAAATAAGAACACCAGTTCTTATTTTCTTTATAAGGAGTAATTATGTTAAAAAAAGAAATAGTTATTAAAAATAACAAAGATTTAAATAGTTTCTATAAAAAATTAAAATTTTATAAATATCTCTTTTTTGTAAAATTTGAAACAAATAATAACGAAATACAAGATATTATTTCTGCTTTAAATATAAAAAACAGAAATAAAAGAATAAATTATATATATGATTATGCATGTAAGTATATAGATAATTATTGGAATGGTAAAAATTATTGTGGATTTAAAAACAACAAATGTTATTGTCAACAATATAAAGGTTGTAAATATACTAACGGGTGCTGTAGATTATGCATATATCAATCTAATAAAGGTTGTAAAACAAGTAATTTAACCTGTAAATTTTATTATTGCACGGAAGTACATAAACGTTATAAAGTATTAAATTATGATGATATAAAGATTTTGAAAATATTTTCATTTAGACAAAAGACAATAATTAGACATAGTTATTTTAATAGTAGAGAAGGAATATTATTTGATTTAAAATATTCCTTAATAAGTATATTTGCTATAAAATTAATAATTAGAAATATTATTAGAATAATAATTTTAAATAAACGTAAAAGGAAGAAATTAAATAAAAAATAATTTTGAAATAGAAAAGAATAAATTAAGAGATAAATTATTTAACAAATATTTTGAAGTTGAAGATGGTGTTTCTGCTACTATATTAATGGAAAAAATAGAATGATTGAAATGTTTAAAAAAATTAAAGATATTAAAATACCTTATAGTGTTATACCTAATGAAATCATAACTTTAATAAATACAAGTAACAATAATAAAATATTAAAAAAATAAATAATTTATAGGAGGAAAGCAATATGAAGAAAAGATTATTATTAGATGTAGACGAAGTAATATGTTTTACAGGATTTTTACCACTTATTAATGAATTTATGAATACAAATTATGTAATAGATGATTTTAAAGACTACTTCATTGATGAAATAGCTATTCCTAAAGATAGATTTGAAGAGTTTAATAATTTTATTAATAAAAGAAATTTATATGAAAATGCATATGTATTACCACATGCTATTGAAACGATAAAAATATTAAATGAAGTTTATGATATTTATATTTGTTCTTCATGTATTAATCCATTTGATATTAAAGGATCTGGTAAATTGTTTTTAAATAAATATAATTTCTTACTTAAAAATTTACCTTTTATTAAACCTGAAAAATATATCTTTACAAGTGTTAAAAACTTGTTTATTGCGGATATTCAAATAGATGATAGATTATCTAATTTAGATGGAAATATAGAAACGAAAATATTATTTCCATCATATCATAATAAAGAGATAACAGATAATGAATTAAAAAATAAAGGAATTATTAGAGCAGGATATGATTGGAAAGATGGATGGAGAGAAGTAGGCAATATTTTACTTAATGACTTAGAAAATTCTGATAAGCCAAAAATTTATAACTATCATAAATAGATAAAGTATTATATCCTTAAATTTAAAGATAAAATATAAAATTTTCTTGTGTCAAAATCAAAAAATATGTTATAATGTCTATGGTTAAAAAATCTTAAATAGAGAGGTGAATAAATAATATGGCAAAATATGATGAAAGTTCTATTAAGATATTAGAAGGTTTAGAAGCAGTTAGAAAAAGACCAGGTATGTATATTGGTTCTACTGATAAGAGAGGATTACATCATCTTGTCTGGGAAATAGTAGATAACAGTATTGATGAAGTAATTAATGGATATGGTAAAAAGATTAGAATCATTTTACATTCCGATAAAAGTGTATCAGTAGAAGATGAAGGAAGAGGAGTACCAGTTGGAATGCATTCAAGTGGTATGAGTACTCCAGAAGTAATATACACAGTGCTTCATGCTGGTGGTAAATTTGAAAATAGTGGATATAAAGTATCAGGAGGACTTCATGGAGTAGGTGCATCAGTAGTAAATGCCTTAAGTAAAAAAATGGAAGTAACTATTAAAAGAGATGGTTATGAATACTTTATATCATTTAAAGATGGAGGTAAATTAGATACACCACTTACTAAAAGAGATAAAACCAATAAAACAGGAACAAAAGTAAGATTCCTACCAGATGATACCATATTTTCAACAACTAATTTTTCATTTACAACCATCTGTGAAAGAATGCAAGAAAGTGCTTTTCTATTAGAAGGTCTAACTATTGAAATAATCGATGAAGAAGATGAAAAAACTGAAACATTCTGCTATGAAAATGGATTAAAATCATTTGTAGAATATATTAATGAAGACCAAAGTCCACTTCATAAAGTAGTTGAGTTTAATGGAGTAAAAGATAATATTGAAGTAGATGTAGCTCTTCAATATAATGAAAGTTACTCAGAAAATATAATTTCATTTGTTAATAACGTAAAAACAATAGATGGTGGTACCCATGAAGTAGGATTTAAAACTGCAATTACTAGAGTATTTAATGAATATGCCAGAAGTAATGGATATCTAAAAGCTAAAGATAAAAATTTAGAAGGACCAGATACAAGAGAAGGGCTAACTGCTATTATAAGCGTTAAAATACCAGAATCATTATTACAATTTGAAGGACAAACTAAATCCAAATTAGGAACTCCTTCTGCTAGAAATGTTGTGGATAGTGTAATAACTGAAAAACTACAATTTTTCTTAGAAGAAAATAAAGAAATAGCTACTAAAATAGTAGAAAAAATGATTAAAAGTAAAAGTGTTAGAGAAGCAGCTAGAAAAGCTAGAGATGAAGCACGTAATGGTAAAGATAAGCAAAAAAAAGAACGTGCACTTAGTGGTAAACTAACACCAGCCCAAACTAAAAATCCTAAAAAGAATGAATTATTTCTAGTCGAAGGAGATTCAGCCGGAGGTTCAGCAAAACAAGGAAGAGACCGTAAATTTCAAGCAATCCTTCCACTTAGAGGTAAAGTACTAAACTGTGAAAAAACTAAAATAGAAGAAATATATAAAAATGAAGAAATAAATACCATTATTCATACCATAGGAGCCGGAGTAGGTAGTGACTTTGATGTAAATGATTCTAATTATGATAAAGTAATTATCATGACCGATGCCGATGATGATGGAGCACATATTCAAATATTATTAATAACATTCTTCTATCGTTATATGAAACCATTAATAGAAGCAGGTAAATTATTTATAGCTATGCCTCCATTATATAAATTACAAAGTGGAAAAACCATTCATTATGCATGGACCGATGAAGAAAGAAAACAAATCATTGAAAAAAGTAAACTAAAACTAGAAACCCAAAGATACAAAGGATTAGGAGAAATGAATGCCGATCAATTATGGGAAACAACAATGGATCCAGAAAAACGTAGTTTAGTTAAAGTTAATATTAATGATGTTGCTTTAGCTGAAAAAAGAGTTAGAATCCTTATGGGTGATAAAGTAGAACCACGTAAAGAATGGATAGAAGAAAATGTAGAATTTTCTCTAGAAGATAATTATAAAATAGCCTAGAAAAGTATAAAACTACTTTTCTTTTTTCTACTTTATGATATAATTAACATAGTAGGAAGTGTATTATGAAGAAGAATTATAATTTAAATATAGCTTTAATTAGAGTAATATTTTGTATATCAGTATTACTATACCATTTAAATCTATTAAAAGGAGGATATCTAGCAGTATGTTCATTTTTTGTACTTACTGGATATTTTACTACAATATCTTTATTAAATAATAAATCATTATTTAAACATTACTTAAAAAGAATTAAAAAAATATATTTACCTTTAATAATTGTAGTATTTGCAACCCTCAGTATAATAACTATATTTAAAATAAATGCCTTTAATATAAAACCAGAAATAACATCAATAATATTAGGATACAATAATTACTGGCAATTATCTGCCAATGCTGATTACTTTGCTAAACATGTAAATTCTCCATTTTTACACTTATGGTATATAGCTATATTACTGCAATTAGAATTAGTATTCCCATTAATAATTATAACTCTAAAAAAAATAGGAGATAAATTATGTAAAATATTTCCAATAATAATAATATCATTATTATTTATAATAACTACCATATATTTTTATTATAGTTCTATAAATAAAGATATAATGTTTACATATTATGATACCTTTACTAGAGTATTTTCTTATCTTTTAGGTTCATTAGTAGGACTTATCCATATATATCATAAAAAACTAATTATCCCTATAAAAAATAATATTTTTTCTATAATTATGTTTATATTTTATATAATATTACTGATACTACAATTTATATTTATAGATGCATCAAATAAATATTTTGCTATAAGTATGATATTAGTAACCCTAATTACAGGTAGATTAATAGAATATAGTATGTATTTATTTATGAAAAAGAAAACAATAAAAAGTAGAATAATTAAACTAATATCTGATATTAGTTATGAAATATACTTAGTACAATTACCATTAATATACTTTATGACATTTACTAAATTTAATAAACCATATAGAATACTAATAGTAATAACATCATCAATAATTATTTCATATTTAATTTATAAAGCAGCAGAACTATTTAAAAAAGATAAACTAATAATAATTAGAATAATAATACAATTACCTTTATTACTATTAACACTCTATGGAATATATAATTACATAATTATGAAAGATTATACAAATGAAATGAATATATTAAAAGATACATTAGCTAAAAATGAAGAAAATATGAAACAAAAACAATTAGATTATCTTGAAAAAATCAAAAAAGAAACTGAAGAATGGAATGAATATATAAAATCATTAGAAGTAAATGAAGAAGAACTATTAAACTATGTAACCAACTTAAAAATAGTTGGAATAGGAGATTCTATTTTATTAGACGCAATAGATACACTATATAAAGAATTTCCAAATGGATATTTTGATGGAAAAGTTAGTAGAAGTACATGTGCCGGAGCTGAAGTATTAGGTGAAATAAAAAACAAAGGAATAACCTGGGATGTATTAGTAATAAATTTAGGAACTAATGATTATCCATCAGATAGATGCAAAGATAATGTTATGAAATATGCAGGAGATTCAAAAGTGTTCTGGCTAAACGCAACCGGACCTGACTTCGATAATAATAATGAAGAATTAGTTAAATATGCAGATAAACATGATAATATATATGTATTAGATTGGGTAAATATAGTAAAAGATCATCCAGAGTATCTATACAATGATTATATTCATTTAAGACCACAAGGTTTCAAACCATATGCTGATTTTATAAGAAACGAAATATATAAAGTATATTTAGAAGAATATAATAAAGAAAAAGAGAAAAAAATTAAAGAAAAGAAAAATGAACAAGAAAAGAAAATTAGCTTCTATGGTAATGATTTACTTCTTAATATTTATAATGAATTACAAAATAATTATCAAAATGCATTCTTTAATGCCAATAACAAAAATTTTAATGAATTAAAAAATACATTAGAAAAAGATAAAGAAGAAAATATTCTAAATGATAAAATAGTATTTGTATTTGATAAAAACTTTGTAATTACTAAAGAACAATATAAAGAATTAATAGATATATGTAACGAAAAAGAAATATATATATTATCATTAGATAATTTAGAAATAGATAATGAAAAAGTAAAAATAATAAAACCTAGATTAAATAAAGATAATTACTTAGGAGATGAATCACATATAAGTAAATCAGGATATAATACAATAATAAAAGAAATAGTTAATAATTTAAATCAAGGTGAATCATGAAAAAAATGGACATTATATATGAAGATAAATATTTATTGGTAATAAATAAACCAACTAAATTACTTACCATAAATGATGGTAAAACTGATCATACACTATATAGTATGGCATATGATTATGTAAAGAAGCAACATAAATCCAATAAAATATTTATAGTACATAGACTAGATAAAGATACATCAGGAGTAGTAGTATTTGCTAAAGATGAAAAAACAAAATTAAATTTACAAAATAATTGGAATAATATAACAAAAAGAGAGTATATAGCAGTGCTTGATGGAATATTAGAATCTAAATCTGGTGTATTAAAGGATTATTTATTTGAAGATAAAAATCATTTTGTTCATGTATCAAATAGTAAGCAAGGTGATTTAGCTATCACAGAATATAAAGTATTAAAATATGCTTATAATAAAACAATAGTTAATATTAATATAAAAACTGGTAAAAAAAATCAAATAAGAGTATCATTTGCTAATAAAGGTTATCCCGTACTAGGAGATAAAAAATATGGTAGTAAAAATATTAGATTATATTTACATGCAAATAAATTATCCTTAATACTTAATAATAAAGAATACACATTTGTTGCTAAATTACCATTAGATTTTAAAAAATATATTTAAAAATTAAAATAAATTTGCTATAATTAATATGGAGGTAAATAATATGGCTTTAATTAAAAATGATATAAAAATTTCAGATAAAGAATTTAAATTGAAATTAAAAAGTTTGGAAAAATACATTAGTATGATGCCAACAGAAATTAAAAATAATTTATTAAATGAAAGTAACTTTTTTCAAACATATTCTAGCACTTTATTTAAATCATTAGAAAAAGGCAAAGAAGGAGTTATAAATTTTAATAATTTTAATGATCAACAGATTTGCGAGTTTATTAATTCAGTTTCAGTAAATATGTTTAAAATTAAATCAACAAATAACAAAAAAATTAATAATGATTCAGATAGACAAGAATATACAGAGCAGTTTCTTCAGATACATCAAAATGCATGTGAATATGTATCACAAGATTTACAATATTATAATCGTGAAATAAAATATGACTATATTAATCCAGATGAATTATCAATTGTTATTTCAGATATATGTACAAATAATTTATCGGATGAAAACAAAGATAGTTTTGCAAACGATTATAATGGTTATGATAATTATTATACAAGTATTAGTGAAAAAATAAGTGAAGAATTAGATATATATTTAAATCAAATGCGGGAAAAACAAGTATCAAATCCACAATTATAATATTTTTTAGAATAAAGGAAATACTCTAACAATCAATGAAAACAGGTAATAATTACTTGTTTTTTTAAATATTTTATTATATAATTTTAATAGAAAGGGAAAACATTATGGATAAAAAAAATAAAATGATTACATCCAGAGATGATGACTTTGCTAAATGGTATACAGATATTGTTAAAGCAGCAAAATTAGCAGATTATTCATCTGTAAAAGGATGCATAGTAATTGAACCAAATGGATATGCAATTTGGGAACGTATGCAAGAAATACTAGATAAAAAATTTAAACAATTAGGTCACGTTAATTGTCAAATGCCACTATTAATTCCAGAAAACATGTTAAAAAAAGAAGGAGAATTAGTAGAAGGATTTGCTCCTGAAGTAGCTTGGGTTACCCAAGGAGGAGAAAAAGAACTTGATGAAAGATTATGTATTCGACCTACTAGTGAAACATTATTCTGTGATTATTACCAATCTCACGTAAAATCATATAGGGATTTACCAAAATTATATAATCAATGGTGTAATGTATTAAGATGGGAACATGAAACAAGGCCTTTTTTAAGAAGTAGAGAATTTTTATGGCAAGAAGGTCATACTATTCATGCATCAAGTAAAGAAGCTGAAGAAGAAACTAAACAAATGATGGATGTTTATAGATGGTTCTTTCACGAGATACTTGCAATACCATCAATAAATGGTAGAAAAACAGAAAAAGAAAAATTTGCTGGCGCTGAATATACATTAACTAATGAAGCATTAATGTATAATGGAGTAGCCCTTCAAGCAGGAACATCACATTACTTTGGGCAAAAATTTGCTGAAGCATATGATGTAAAATTTATGAATAAAGATAATAAAGAAGAATATGCATACCAAACATCTTGGGGAACAACAACAAGAATGATTGGAGCTCTTATAATGGTACATAGTGATGACTATGGACTTGTTTTACCACCTCGTATTGCTCCTAAACAAATAGTAATAATTCCAATTGGTAATGATGAAAAAGTAATAGATAAATGTGAAAATATAAAAAAAGAATTACTAGAAAATAATATAATTGCTTATATAGATAATACTGAAAAATCACCAGGATTTAAATTTGCTGAAGCAGAAGTAAATGGTATTCCAGTTAGAATAGAAATAGGTGCACGTGATTTAGAAAATAGTAAAATAACATTCGCAAGACGTGATACCAGAGAAAAAATTATTGAAGATTTATCTATTGATATAGTTAAATATACAAAAGAATTATTAGATGAAATTCAAAATAATTTATATAATAAAGCAGTACAAAGAAGAGATAAATTAACATTTACTGCAACTAATCTAAAAGAAATGGAAGATATATTAAATACTCAACCAGGATTTATTCATGCAGATTGGTGTGGAGATACTGATTGTGAATTAAAAATAAAAGAAATAAAAGGATGTAAATCTCGTTGTATAACAGATGAAGCATTAATTACTGGTAAATGCGTATGTTGTGGTAATGATGCTAAACATCACGTTATATGGGGAATACAATATTAGGAGGAAATTATGGATGATATTTTAATGAATACAGAAATGTCAATGGAAACAGCCATTGAAAGCATGGAAAAAAGATTTACAAATATTAGAGCAGGAAGAGCTAATCCTGCAATATTAGATTGTGTAATGGTATCATATTATGGAGTAGATACACCACTTAAACAATTAGCTAATATTTCAATACCGGAAGCAAGACAATTATGTATTAAACCATTTGATAAAGGAAGTTTGAGTAATATTGAAAAAGGAATATATGAAGCAAATATAGGTCTTACTCCAAATAATAATGGAGAAGTAATAATATTAAATATTCCAGCACTTACAGAAGAAACAAGAAAAGAATATGTTAAACAAGCTAAAAGCTATGCTGAAGATTGTCGTATTAATTTAAGAAATATTCGTCAAGATGCTAATAACGATATCAAAAAATTAGAAGTAAGCGAAGATGATATCAAACAAGGACAAGAAGAAGTACAAGAATTAATTAATAAATATAATAAAATAGTAGATGAAAAATTAAAAGTAAAAGAAACAGAGTTACTTACAATATAAAAACAGGATTATTCTCCTGTTTTATTTTGTATCTTAATAAGCTTTGCATGTACAACTAATTTTTCTTCATCATTATAGCATGTAGATAAAGTAATAATTTTATTTTCACTATTAACATTTGTTTTAAAATCATATATACTTCTATCTTTAAGCATATTTAACCAATCTAAATATTCTGTATCACTATAAAAATCAATTTGTAAATAATCACTAGTAGTAGGTATTTTATATATACTAAATATTTGCCATAAACTATTATAATTTTCCGTAGAAAAATTAATAATATAATTATCAGGATTTCCATACCAGCTATTTTTTAAAGTTTTCCTTAAAGAACCAAACATTGAATTATCAATTCTTCCATGTGCATAGATAATAGTATTTTTATCCATTTCTGAAAACTTATTTCGATAATCCATAAATACCCATCCAGCGTTATTATATTTCTTATCAAATGATCTATTTAAATAATAATCATTATCATTATGTTGTACAACTGGATAGCTTACCTTAGTATTATTAACAATAATAAATCCAACAGTTTCATTATTAATATCATATAATTGTGATAGATCAACATTTTTAACAAGAGATGAATCATAACTCCAAATAGGATCATCAGCAGGTGCTTCCTCATCAACAATATCAATTATTTCTTCCTCAGAATTTGAAATAGTAACTTGATCATTAATTTTTTTAGTTATCTCACCAGTTTTCTTGTTATCTGATGCCCAAAAAATAATCTTAATAATACAAAAAATCATGACAGCTAAAGTAATAATAAAGAAAAACATAAGTATAGCTTTCTTTACTGATTTCTTTAATCTTCTTTTTTTCTTTTCCATATCATCACCATAATATAATTATATATCTTTTTTTACTATTTTTCTACGTTATATTGAAAAAAATTTTGTAATATGTTATATTCTTATAGGGAAAGGTGACTCATGAATAAAGATATATACGAATTTATAAATATAATAAAACCTATTATAAAACATCCAGAATATCAAAAAAGAAAACATTATCTACATCATGAAAATCAAAGTGTTTATAATCATTCAATACATGTTGCTTATATCGTATTTAAAATGTCAAAAAATAATAAAAGAATAGACACTAAGAGCGCAGTTATAGGAGCACTTTTACATGATTTTTATTATAAACCTTGGCAAGATGATACCGAAAAAAGACCATTTTTTAAGCAACACGGATTTGTTCATGCTAAAGAAGCTTTAGAAAATAGTAAAATATATTTTAAAGAATATTTAAATCCTATAGTTGAAAATTGTATTCTAAGACATATGTTTCCACTAAATATTCATCCTCCAAAATACCGGGAAGCTTGGTTGGTATCATTAGCTGATAAAAAAGATTCCCTAAAAATATTTAAGCATCCAAAATCATTACCAAAATACATAGGAATAAAGAAAAGATTGAAATAATAAATCAATCTTTTTAATTTTCTGCTTCTTCCAACATATTAGTAATTACTATACCATAGCCTTTATGAGGATTATCAACAACAACATGCGTAACCGCACCAATGATATATTCACCTTGAATAATAGGTGAGCCACTCATTCCTTGAATAATACCATTAGTTTTCTTTAGTAAATCATTATCAGTTATTTCAAAAACAATGTTTTTAACCTTATCTTTTGTATTAGATACTTTGATGATATTAATACTATATTCACCAATCTTTTCACCATCTAAAACAGTTAATATCTTAGCTTCACCTAATTTAATATCATCTAATTTAGCTACTTTATATTTCTTTAAATTATTAATAGAAGACGTATAATTACCAAAAATACCCTTATTAGTATTTTCTTTTATTTTACCATCAATATCACTAGAATTAAAAGTAGCATTCTTCTCACCAGGTTCACCATCACTACTTGGAGTAATACCAGTTACCTTAGAATCAAATATCTCACCATCAGTAATATCTAATATCTTTCCTGTATTTGATTCAATAATTTCATGACCTAAAGCACCAAATAATCTTGTCTCAGGATCAATAAAAGTTAAAGTACCAATACCAGTAATACTATCCTTAACATACAAACCAGTTTTATAAGTACCATTATCATCATATAATTCTAAATTAGTACTCTTTTCTTTATTATCACGTAAAAAACCAACTTTAATAGTATTACTATCGGATGAATTAATTAAATTCACCATTTCACTAATAGTAGTAATATTAGTATCATTAATAGATGTAATAATATCACCAACTTGTAGACCTGCATCAATACTAGGATTTTTATCATCAATTTCATATGTTCCAACAATTATTATTCCATTAGAATTTAACTTAATACCAATATTTTCACCACTTGCAATTATATAATCTGAATAAGCATATGTATTTATTGGTATAATAATTAAAGAAAGAAGCAAAACAAAACTTTTAAATTTTTTTAAAAACATAAGTCATCTCCTTATAAATACAGGCTACATTATTATTATTTACTCATATTTTTTAAATATTATATATAATTATTACCAAAAAAATATATCATTTAAAATGATATATTAAAGCTTCATATAATAAATCAACAATATAATTACTTGGTTCTAAATGATATTTAGTAATTATTTTATCAATCATATCCGTACTATATTCTAAATCTAAATAATCATAAATAAACTCAATCTCATTATCTAAATCTTTTAAATATAAAGGCGTATAAATATTATCAATAACTATAATAGGTAAGCCATCAGACCATTTAGAAAAACTATCTAAAATATTTTTATCACTATCAACATAATTAAAAGAATCTCTATCATAATCAATCCATGACTTCATTTCTTTAATTGGTAATTTATCATCGTTTAATCTATAATCAAATCTATCTAATAAAGTTAAATCTTTAATTTTTAAAGCCGATAATTGAATAATACTTCCTTTACTAGGATTACTAGCAGTAGGAATTAATTCTAAAATAATATACTCTTTATTCATAATCATCATCCTTAGGATTAACATGTATCATACAATGCTTTAAATTCTTATATTTACTTTCTAAATTATCGTGTACATCTTCTGCTATATTATGTGCATCAATTAAAGATAAATCTTTACAAACACCAATCTCAATATCAGCATATATCTTGCTTCCAAACATTCTTGTTTTAAGTAAATCAATACATATTACATTTTTATTACTTAAAATATCTTCTTTTAAATTATTAATAACATCATCACTACATGATTTATCAACCATCTTATTAATAGTATCAATAAATATTTCAATACTTACTTTAACAATAAATAAACATATAATTACACTAGCAATACTATCACAAAAAGGATATCCCATCATTGATCCAATTATACCAATTAAACTACCAATAGAACTAAGTGAATCACTTAAATGATGATATGAATCAGCTAATAATGCATTAGAATTAATAATTATCGCACACTTTTTAGTATAAAAATACATTAAAGCTTTAGTAATAATAGAAATAATAGCTGCAACTAAAGTAATAATAGTTGGAATCTTAATACTAGAATACTTACCACCTATAATAGTAACAATTCCTTTATAACCAATAAGAATTCCTACACCAAATAACATAAAAGATAAAATTATTGAAGCAACACATTCAAATCTTTCATGTCCATAAGGATGATCCTTATCATCATCTTTACTAGATAATTTAATACCAATCATTACTACAAAAGTACTTAAAACATCCGAAATAGAATGAATCGCATCACTAATCATCGCACTAGAATGACCAATGATACCTGATAATAATTTAAACAAAGATAAAAATACATTACCAATAATACTTAATATAGATGCCCTATAAGCAATTTTACTTTCCATAATACACCCCTTTAAATACGTGTTATTAAATTATATGTAATTATATTAATTTTGTCAAGATAATTTTAAAAAAATTACATATATATAATTGACAATTTATAAGAAATTCTATAAAATATTGTTTTGTTAGGAGGAAAAAAGATGATAGATGAAATTATTGATTATAATACAGAAATTGAGGCATTAGATTTATATGTTAAAACATATAAATATTTAAAATTAGCTGGAATAAATACAATAGGTGATTTTAAAGCAATGATTCATTCTAAAGAAGATTTTCAAAAAATAAGAAAATTTGATATAAATTGTATACAAGATATACTAAACAAATTGCTTGAAAATAATATAATTGAAATAACAAGTACAGGAGATATAAAATATATTAGTGAAGAAAACTTATTTTTATCAAATTATGGTTATAAATTTGTTCCAGAAATAAATAAAGATAATGAAGCTTATAAAAAAAGTATAGTAAAGAAATTTGAACGTTTACTTGAACTAGAAATATTACTAAATGAAAAATACAAATTAGCACAAATTGAAAAGCAATTAGATGAAGAAACTATTTTATTAATGGGAAGAATAGATAGTAATGAAGAAAGTAAAAAGAAAATAAAATCAAAAAATAAGTAAAATAAATTATAAATAATTTCTATATCTTAAAGCAACAGATATAATTGATATTTGTTGTTTTATTTTTGAAAAAAATAAATGAGTGTGCTATAATTTTTAAGACAAAGGAGTGTGATTGTATGAAGTTAAAGACTGAATTAAAACCACTAATGAAGTATTTAAAAGAAGATAAAGCAAAAATAATATTTGTAGTAATATCTATTTTAATAACTTCAATATTAGGATTATCTTATGGTTATTTAGTAGGTAAAATAGTAGAAGAAATAACAAATCATCATCTGAAATTAGCTATTATATTTGCAGCTATATACTTATTTATTGAATTAATTATTGATATGCAATTTAGAAAAAGAAGTAAACTCGCACTAGAAAAAATAAAATTAGAATTAACTCGTAAACTAAGTTTAGAAGTATATTATAAAACATTAAAATTACCAGCTCGAGCATTTGAAGAAAAAACTAGTGGTGAAATAATCAATAGAGTAACATCAGATACCGAAACAGTAACAGATTTATTTGATGGCTTAATTAATTTAGTAATAGATATACTAGCATGTTTAATAATACTTATTTATGTATTCATAAATTCATGGATAGTATGGTTAGAAATAACTATATTTGTTATAATAATGACAATTATAACTATAAAGTTTTCTCCAAAATTAAGAGAAATGAATAAAAAAATAAAAGAAATTAATGATGAATGTACTTCTAGTATTAGTCAAAGTGTTTTAGGAATTAGAGAAATAAAAACATTAGGAATAAGCAATAGAGTTAATAATCTTATGAAAAATAAAATCAATGATATGTTTGATAATCGTAAAAAATATGAATCATACAGAAATAAATATTGGACATTTATTAGATGTTTAAATATTGTATATGAAGTAATTATAATATTAACTTGTGGAGCACTTTTCTATTATGGAAAAACAACTATGGGATTCTTTATAGCCATGACATATTATTTATATCGTTATATGAATATAGCTATGCAGTTTAGTGATATAATGCCAAATTATCAAAAAGTATTAGTAGCTATTAAAAGAATAAATGAACTTATTCAAAACAAACTATATCCTGATGAACAATTTGGTAATCATAAAAACAAAAAATTTATAGGTAACATTACATTTAAAGATGTAACATTTGGATACGATAAAGATAGTATAGTATTAAATAACTTTAATATGTATATACCAACTAATAAAAAAGTAGCTATAGTAGGACCTAGTGGTCAAGGAAAAACTACCATATTTAATCTACTTACTAGAGTATTTGATCCAAATACAGGGAATATTTATATTGATGATATAAATTTACTAGATTTAACAGAAGATAATTTAAGAAGTACAATATCAATAATAAGACAAGATCCATTCTTATTTAATAAGACAATTAAAGAAAACTTACTAATAGTAAATCCTAAATTAACCAATAAAGAGATGATTGAATATTGTACCAAAGCTAAAATACATGATTATATAATGACATTACCAAATAAATATGATACTTTACTTGGAGAAGGTGGTGTAAACTTATCAGGAGGTCAAAAACAAAGAATAGCTATCGCTAGAGCTTTAATAAAACAAAGCAAAATAATCCTATTTGATGAAGCAACTTCCGCACTTGATAATAATTCACAAGATCATATAAAAAGAACAATTGATGATTTAGCTAAAGATCATACAGTAATAATAGTAGCTCATAGATTAACAACTATTGATGATGCAGATATAATTAATGTTGTAAATGAAGGTAGAGTAGTAGCTACTGGAACTAAAGAAGAATTATTAGAAAATTGCGACATATTTCAAATGTTATATAATAGTGAAACTAAGTAGATTTAGTTTCCTTTTTTTGATATACTTTATGTAGGTGATTTTATGGATGATTTAGAATTTAATGAAGCGGTTGTATTAATAGATAAAATATATAATAAATTATATGAAAGTAATGAAGTATTACATAAAGTCAAAAACAAATATGATAAATTTCAAAATATAAAATCTTATCTTGCAAAACTAGAAAAAATACAAGAAATGGTTAAAGAAAATCCAAATTATGTTCAAGCATTAAAAGAATTTTATTATAATAAATATGTCATAAAACCAGAAAATATTCCAAATATTTTTAATCAAGTATTACCTTATAGAAAAAAAAGAAAAAACAATAAAGATGATAAATTAATAAAAACATATCAAGAAAGAATAATAAATGATCAAAAAATGAGCATCGATATTTGGATAGATTATTTTTTAAGTGATGAATCTAATCATATTCCTATTTGGGCAAAATATTGGGCATTTCAAGGAATGATAAGATTAGGTACTCTAAATAAAATAACATCAGAATTTAATAAAAGAGAAAAAAATAATACATGTGTTTTTGCTGAACTTAATAAAGAGGCCTTAAATTTATCAATAGAATATCTTATCAAAATGTTAAAAGATGAAAAAATTGAAGATAAAGATTTAGAATTATTATTAAAATCTGGATCATTCAAAAAAATATATGAAATAATGTTAAGAAGAACAAAAAAAGATACAAGCGATATATATGATGGCATATGGATTAAATATAATAAAGGATCTAATCCAATAAATATGGTTTCATCAATACAAGGATATAATACTGAATGGTGTATTGCTGGTATAGGTACAGCCAATCAACAATTAAATAAAGGAGATTTTTATATCTACTATACAAAAGATAATAAAGGTCAGTATATAGTGCCAAGACTTGCAATCAGGATGGAAAATGATAATATTATAAGAGAAATTTGTGGTATTGCAGATAAGCAGAATATAGAAGAAAACCTTGAAAAAATAATTAAAGATAAAATTAAAAATTTTAAAGATAAAGATGAATTCTATTTAGGGATACAACAATTAGAATATTTAACATACATTCATCAAAAATGGCTTAAAAATGAAATACTTACTAAAGAAGAATTAACGTTCTTATACGAAATAAATAATGACATAGTAGGTGTAGTTCCGAAAAAAGATCCTAGGATAAATGAAATACTAAATATCAGAAATAAAAGAGAAGATCTAGCGCATATTTTTAATTGTAGAGAAGATGAGATTGCTTTAGAAGAATATGAATTATATGATAATCCAGATAAAATTGTTTGTCTATATAATAATCTAACAATAGATGAAGAAAAAATTAATTTTCCTAAATTATTATTTGTAAAAGGAAATATTACTGGAAATTATTTAAAAGATGTAAAAGGATTCAAATCATTAAAAAGAATCGGTGGAAATGCTAACTTTGATTCATTAATAGATGTAAAAGGATTTAAAAATTTAGTTAGCATAGGAGGTAGTGCAAATTTTTCTAGTTTAAAAACTTCTATAGGTTTTGAATCATTAATAAGTATTGGAGAAAATGCATATTTTCCAGAATTAATAGATACATTAGGTTTTACTAATCTAAAGATAATAGGTTTAAAATCATTTTATCCAAATTATATTGAAGCATATTTTCCTAATATTACAGATGCAAAAGGATTAGAAAATTTAGAAATAATTAGAGGAAGTGCAATTTTTTATAGTTTAAGACATTTAGATTGTTTACCTAAATTATATGAAATAAGAGATGAAGCAATCTTTTCATTATTAGAAAGTATCAACGGAATAGATAAAATTAACATACAAAGTTGTGGTGGAAAATTACATCTGAACGCAGAATTGCAAAAAGAATGGGATAATTATTTACAATATAAAATACATAAATAATTATTGTTAATTAAATATAAAAGTGATATAATTTCATAAAGGAGGAAAAGTCATGATAAAAGAATTTAAAACATTTATAGCACGTGGAAATGTACTAGATCTTGCTGTTGGTGTTGTTGTTGGTGGAGCATTCAGTAAAATAGTAACATCCCTAGTAGATGATATCATCATGCCATTAGTTGGATTAATATTAGGAGGATTAGATTTTTCAAGTCTATCAATTAAAGTTGGTAAAGCTAAAATAATGTATGGAAGTTTTATTCAAAATATAGTTGATTTTCTAATAGTGGCATTCTGTATCTTCTTAATGGTTAAAGCAGTAAATAAACTAACAAAGAAAATAGAATCTAAGAAAGAAAAAGAAAAGAAAGCTGAAGAAGCCAAAAAAGCAGAAAATATAATTCTTTTAGAAGAAATAAGAGACTTGCTTAAAGAAAAAAAGTCAAAATAAAAATATTTGAACAATCAAATATTTTTTTATTTATTTGGAAATAAAGATACAACAAACATACCTAATATAGCAAGTAAAAACAATATAATTGCAATCTTTTGTACTTTTGGATTCATTAGATTCACCTCTAAAATAATTATAATATATTTTTAAACAAAATGGAATATTTTTTATAATTATTAATACAATTAAATAGGTGAAATTAATGAAAATATTGGACATGCTAAAAAACAAAATAAAATATAATAAAAAAACTATGCTATTTTTAGTAATTATAGTAATAATAGGAATACTAACAGGATCATTCTTTTCTGTAATATTAAATCAAAATGATAAACAATTAGTAATAGATAATATAACTAACTATATAGAAAACATTAATAAAATAAATAATCTTGAGATATTAAAAAATACATTTATAGTAAATATCTTAGTTATATTTGGTATATGGATATTAGGTATATCAGTAATAGGCCTATTTATTGTAATAATACTATTATTTTGGAAATCATTTACCTTATCATTCACGGTTTCAAGTTTTATATTAACTTATAATTTAAAAGGATTATTACTATCATTTATATACATATTTCCTCATCTAATAATAAACATGCTTATATATTTATATATAGGTTCATATGCCTTAAAATTCTCAATACTAATAATTAAATGCATATTTCATAAAATAAATCTCGATTTAAGGAAATTAATGATAATATATTTAAAAGTATTAATAATAAGTTTAATAATTATAATAATATCATCACTATACGAATCATTTATAATGCCATTTTTCTTGAAATATCTTGTCCCACTTATTATAAAATGATATAATTAAATAGAGTAGGGGGAGTAGTTATGACAAGATTTATATTAATTAGACATGGTAAACCAGATTATTCCAAGATAGAAGAAAAAGGTTTTATGGGTCATGGTTGTGATCTAGCTTTTCTATCTAAAGAAGGTATAATTCAAGCTAAAAATGTATCAAATCATAAACTATTAGAAGGTGCAGATATATTAATTTCAAGTCCTTATACAAGATGTATGCAAACAGCAAGTATTATATCAAATAAAACTAATCTACCAATTATTGGAGAATTAGATTTACATGAATGGTTACCAGATCTAACATATACATACAAAGATAGTAAAACAGTTAAAGATAATTATCATAAAGCAATTAATGATTATATTAACAATCAAATAACATCTAATGAATATGAAAGTATTTATAGTGTTCAAATAAGAGTATTAAAAACATTAAAAAAATACTTAGAATATCAAAAAGTAATAGTAGTAACCCATGGGGGAGTAATGTATTCCTTAACAAATAATCATTATCCTCATTGTGGAATAGAAGAAATAAAATATGATGGAAAAATCCTAATAAAATAGGTTCTTTTTTCTTATAATAAATGCTATAATAACTTTGGTGTTTATATGAAATTTAAAAAAATATATTTAGAAATAACTAATAACTGTAATTTAAATTGTGATTTCTGTATTAAAAATAAAAGAAATAAAGAATATATAACAATAGATAATTTTAAGCAAGTATTAAATAAAATTAAAAATAATACAGATTATTTATATTTTCATATCTTAGGAGAACCTCTAATACATCCTAATATTAATGAATTAATTGATCTAGCTTCTAATCAATTTAAAATAAATATAACAACCAATGGATACCTAATAAATAGAATAAAAGATAATAAAAATATAAGACAGTTAAATATATCATTGCATTCATATAATGATAAATATAAAATACCATTAAGTAAATATCTAGATAATATATTTGATTGCATAGAAGAATTAATTAAAAATAATACATATATATCACTAAGAATGTGGGTTAAAAATAAATATAATAAAGAAATGATTAATTACATAAATAAAAGATATAATCTTAATTTAAAAGAAAATGTAAGTAATATAACTATTAAAGATAAATTATATATAAATAATTTTCATGAATTTATTTGGCCAGATTTAAATAATAATTATTATAATGAATTAGGAACCTGTTATGCATTAACAGATCATATTGGTATATTAGTAGATGGAACTATCATACCATGTTGCTTGGATACTCAAGGAATAATAAATTTAGGAAATATCTATAAAGATAATATAGAAAAGATAATGAAGCAAGATAGAGTTATTAATATGATTACAAATTTCAAAAATAATAAAAAATGTGAAGAGTTGTGCAAACATTGTAAATTTATTGATAAATAATAATTTGTAATGTATAATAATTAAAAAAAAGGAGATAATAATGAAAAAATATTATAAAATAAAAATAACAATTAATGATAATGAACAAGAAATTACTGATGAGGTAATTGCTACCAGAACATTTAATGGGTTTTTCTATCAAGAAATTGTTACTAATAAAACATTTTATCCACTATATCGATATCCTATAAGTGTAACAGAATGTATTCATAATGGTGAGTATATGGATGGGATTGATGAAATAAATAGACAAATTAATAAAAATGGATATTCAATAATTATGTTTTTAGATGACAATAAGTATATAGAAGAAATAAAAGATGAAAATGAAATTAAAGAATACTATAAAAATTTTGATTCAACTAATTATTCAAAATATATAAGTAAAGAAATACAAAAGAAAAAAATAAAAGGAAGAAAGTGATAAACTTGAAAAAAGTAGTAGTTGGAATGAGTGGTGGAGTAGATAGTAGTGTAGCTGCAATTCTACTTAAGAATCAAGGATACGAAGTAATAGGATTATTTATGCGTAATTGGGATGCATCATTAAATAATGATATATTAGGTAATCCTACATTAAATAATAATATTTGTCCTCAAGAGGAAGATTATAATGATGCAAAAAAAGTATGTGAAAAATTAAATATTCCTCTACATAGAGTAGATTTTGTTAAAGAATATTGGGATTATGTATTTACTTATTTTTTGGATGAATTAAAAAAAGGAAGAACACCTAATCCTGATATAATGTGCAATAAATATATAAAATTTGATATGTTTGCTAAAGAAGCAAAAAAATTAGGAGCAGACTATATTGCTACAGGACATTATGCTAGAATTAAAGATGGTAAGTTACTTAGAGCAATTGATGATAATAAAGATCAAACATACTTTTTATCACAAGTATCTAAAGAACAACTTAAAAATGTCTTATTCCCAATAGGAGATTTAATAAAACCAGATGTAAGAAAAATTGCTGAAGAATATGATTTAGTTACAGCAAATAAAAAAGATTCAACGGGAATTTGTTTTATTGGAGAAAGAAACTTTACTAACTTTTTAAACAACTATTTACCAAATCAACCAGGTGATGTAATAGATATTGATACCAATAAAAAAATAGGAGAACATATTGGTCTTATGCATTATACAATAGGACAACGTAGAGGTTTAAATATTGGAGGTACATCTGATAGATTATTTGTAGTAGGAAAAAATTTAGATAAAAATATTCTATATGTATGTCAAAATGGTAATAATGATTATCTAATAAGTGATTCTTGTATTGTAGAAGAAATAAACTATCTAGGAGATAAAAAAATAGATAAATGTACAGCAAAATTTAGATATAGACAGCCTGATAACGAAGTTAATCTTACATGGTTAGATGATGAAAATATTTTAGTAGAATATCCACAGGGAGTTAAATCAGTAACACCAGGACAAGCTTGTGTATTTTATAAAGATGATGAATGTCTTGGCGGTGGAATTATCAAAGAAGTTAGAAAAAATAATCAAAAATTATGGTATTTATAATAATTGAAATAAAAGAAAGAAGGAAATAGACTATGTCAACAATATCAAAAAATACAAATGAAGCACTTGTAAAAATATTTGTTAAACATCCAAGACAATTTGAAAGTTATTATAAACATTGTATAAATATATTAAAAGAATATGTATGGATGAATGAAAATCAATATAATGAAGAAGTAGAAAACTATGAATATCTAACTGCATTTATGAATTACTATGGAATTAATCAATATATACTAGATACTTTATTTACTGAATATAAAAATATAATAATTAATTTAATACAATCACAATCAATTAAAGTAATACATTCTAATATCTATTTTTCTAACCAATTAGAAGATTTTAAAACAACTAAATATAAAAGAGTAGATTTTAATATCATAACTAATAAAGAACTAGATACTAATAAAGAATATACAATAAATGAAATAGTTGAATTAGTTAATAAAAAGGAAATATTTGTAATAAATAATACTCTATCGGACTATGAATTAAAAAGTAATGAAGATATAAATAATAAAATAGTTAAAGTTATAAAAAATAGTCAAGTATTAAAATTTAATAATACAGCAGCAGAAATATTTTATTCATTAGATAATAAAAATAAAGAATTATGGACTATAATATTTGAACCATTCTGTCAATTTATAAGAATAAGTTTATTAAATTTTAATAATCAAGATAATAAATGTATAAATATGTATCAAGATTTTAACAAAACATATGATCATATAAAAGAACTAACAGAATTATTATTAAAATATTATTCATCAAGAAAAAAAGAACCACCTTATATTATTATAAATACATTAAATGAAAATTTACAATCAATTGAAAAATATCAAAGAGAATATCAAATAATTAATCTAGAAAAAGAAATAAAAAAAGATGAATTAATTGATAAAAAAAATATAAAAATATTAATAAAATAACAAAGTAGGGGAGAAATTATAATTCTTCTCTATTTATTTTTTATTAACTTTCACTTTACACCTTGACAATTAAAATGATTGTGGTAAAATTATTATAGGAGGGTATGTTTAATGGATAGATTAAATGAACTTTTACACGAATTAGGAATTTCAAAAGTAAAATTATCGAAATTTTTAGGTGTTTCCAGACAAATGATATACAACTATCTTGAATTAGATGATATAAATAAATGGCCAAAAGACAAAAAAGTATTATTATTAAATTTATTAGGTATTAAATCAGCAGAAGAAATAGGAAAAATTAAAGTAACAACAGACTATATAACAGAAGTAGAAATGCGTCTAAATTTAAAGAAAAGTGCAGAAAGTACTTCAACAGACGTATTTGCAGGATTAGATGAAAAGAAAAAAGAATTATTAATGGGAATAATAGATTTAATAAAAGAATATATGGATGATGATGAAAA
>CACYFN010000013.1 GCA_902773675.1 uncultured Erysipelotrichaceae bacterium
GACTTAGAAAACATGTACCAAGTTGTATTTAAAATTAATAAAAATTAACTCAATTATGAGTTTTTTTATTAAAAAAATGATATACTATTAATAGTGATATATATGAAAAAAATATTAAAAGATTAATAAATAGTTTTAAATATGCTTTTGAAGGAATAATAAATACATATAAAACAGAACAAAACATAATAATTCATACAATAATAGCAATTATAGTAATTATATTTGGTATATTGTTTAAAATTAATATTTATGAATGGATAATATGTATTGTATTATTCGGCTTAGTAATTTCAGCAGAACTATTCAATACAGCCATAGAATCAATAGTAGATTTAAATTGTAAATCATATAATAAATATGCAAAAATAGCTAAAGATTCATCAGCAGGAGCTGTTCTAATTCTAGCACTTACATCAGTAATAATTGGATGTATAATATTTTTACCAAAAATATTTCAAGTATTGAATTAGCAAGGAAAACCCTTGTTTTTTCATATGAAAAATGATAAAATTATATAACAAATTTCTTTATAAGAAAGGTGATTATATGTTTGAATTAGTATCTAAATATAAACCAAGTGGAGACCAACCAAATGCCATAAAAAAATTAGTAGAAGGAATAAATAATAATAAAAAAAATCAAGTACTATTAGGAGCAACAGGAACAGGAAAAACATTTACCATAGCAAATGTAATAAAAGAAGTTAATAAACCTACCCTAGTACTTGCACATAATAAAACTTTAGCTGGGCAATTATATGGAGAATTAAAAGAATTGTTTCCTAATAATCACGTTGAATATTTTGTCTCATATTATGACTATTATCAACCAGAAGCATACGTACCAAAAACAGATACATATATCGAAAAAGATGCATCAATCAATGATGAAATAGATGAATTAAGACACTCAGCAACTTCAAGTTTAATAAATTATGATGATGTTATAGTAGTGGCATCCGTATCATGTATATATGGTATAGGAGAAATAGAAGAATATAAAAACAAAACTATCACCTTAGAAAAAAATCAAACAATAGACAGAAATGAAATAATCGAGAAATTAATTGATATGCTTTATGAAAGAAATGATTTAGATTTTAAAAGAGGGACATTCCGTGTTAAAGGAGATATAATAGAAATAATTCCAATTAATCATCATGATACAGGTCTAAGAATAGAACTATTTGGTGATGAAGTAGAAAGATTAAGTGAATTTGATACATTAACAGGAGTAATCAAACAAGATAAGAAAACTATAACAATATTTCCAGCGAGTCATTTCGTAACCAGTGAAGAAAAATTAAAAATAGCTATTGAAAATATCAGAGAAGAATTAAAACAACAATTAGAAAAATTTAAAAGTGAAAATAAACTATTAGAATATCAAAGACTAGAAGAAAGAACGAACTATGACTTAGAAATGTTATCAGAAACTGGTTTTTGCCGAGGTGTAGAAAATTATTCAAGGCATTTAGCTCTAAAAAAAGAAGGAGAAACCCCTACTACCCTAATTGATTTCTTTGGAAAAGATTTCTTATTAGTAGTTGATGAATCCCATGTAACCCTACCTCAAATAAGAGGAATGTATAATGGAGATAGAGCTCGTAAAGAAGCATTAGTAAACTATGGATTTAGACTTCCAAGTGCCTTAGATAATAGACCATTAAAATTTGAAGAATTTAAAGAAAAAATTAATCAAGCAATCTATGTATCCGCAACTCCAGGAGATTATGAATTAAGTTTAATTAATGAAGTAGTAGAACAAATAATAAGACCAACCGGATTACTAGATCCAGAAATAGAAGTAAAACCAACAAAAAATCAAATAGATGATTTAGTAAATCAAATAAACAAAATAATTTTAAAAGGAGAAAAAATATTAATAACTACCCTAACAATTCGTATGGCCGAAGAATTAACCGATTATCTAAAAAAAATAGATATAAAAGTTGCTTATCTTCATTCTGAAGTAAAAACATTAGAAAGAATGCGTATAATTAGAGATTTAAGATTAGGTAAATATGATGTCTTAGTAGGAATTAATCTTCTAAGAGAAGGACTAGATATTCCAGAAGTAAGCCTAATAGCCATAATGGATGCTGATAAACAAGGATTCTTACGTAGTGATCGAAGTTTAATTCAAACAATAGGTAGAGCCGCACGTAATGAAAATGGACATGTCATAATGTATGCAGATACAATAAGTGAATCAATGCAAAAAGCAATAGAAGAAACAAAAAGAAGAAGAACCATCCAAGAAGAATATAATAAAGTACATCATATTGTACCAAAAACAATCAAAAAAGAAATTAGAGAATTGATATCAAATAATGAAGAAATAGAAGAAAAACAACCAGAAAAAATGAGTAAAAAAGAAAAAATGAATATGATGATAAACCTAGAAAATGAAATGAAAGAAGCCGCTAAAAATCTTGATTTTGAAAGAGCTATGGAATTACGTGATATTCTATTTGAATTAAAAGCTGAATAGTATTATAATATAGTTGGAGATGATTAAGTGAAAATAAATATTTGGAAAATAATAGATTGGATAACCCATATGTTAGGTTATACTCTAGTACTTATAATAGCCTCATTAATATTTAAAAAAACAATATATATTGATACAAATTATTATGGATTATGGGGATTTCTAGCAATCATAATAATATTTGTCTTAAATAGAACAGTAAAGCCAATATTATTTTGGTTAACCCTACCAATAACAGGATTAACATTAGGACTATTCTACCCTATTATAAATGTATTAATATTAAAATTAACAGATTTCATACTATTATCACACTTTGAAATAAAAGGAATATTCTTTGTCTTAATAGTATCAATATTCTTATCAATTATGAACTGGCTTATGGATAATTTAATAATAAATAAACTAACAAAAGGAGTAACTAAATGAATCCTATAGCCATTTCCATTGGACCATTAGAAATAAGATGGTATGCAATATTAATACTATCTGCTTTTTTATTAGGAATATATTTAATAAGAAAAGAATCTATTAGAGTAAAAGAAGATGTTAATAAAATAATGGATTTATGCTTTTACTTAGTATTAATATCCATAATAGGAGCTCGCATATACTATGTAATATTTGAATTTTCAGAATATAAAGATAATCTAATAGATATATTTAAAATTTGGAATGGTGGACTTGCTATCCATGGAGGAATAATCGCCGGAATACTATTTACCTACTTTTATACAAAAAAGAAAAAACTAAATTTATTAAAAATAACTGATATAATAGCTCCTGCCCTTGTTCTAGGACAAGCTATAGGTAGATGGGGAAATTTCTTTAACCAAGAAGCATTTGGTCCCAAGACTACCCTATCAACCTTAAAAAATATGCACATTCCGAAATTTATAATAGATGGTATGAATATTAATGTTTATGGAACATATAATTACTACCATCCTACATTTTTATACGAATCAATTTGGTGTCTAATAGCTTTCATAATATTATTAATAATTAGAAGAAATAAAAAAATAAAAATAGGATCAATTACTGGAACCTACTTTATCTTATATGGAATAGAAAGATTTTTTATAGAAATATTGAGACAAGATAGTTTAATGTTTCTAAATCTTAAAGTAGCCCAAATAGTATCCCTAATAACGATAATAATAGGAATAGTTCTATGGATATTTTCAATAAAAAAATCAAAAAATTATAATTAAAACATATTATTTAATGGTGATTAAATGTTAAATACCATTAACTACATAATGTGGATAAATATAAGTATTATTTTAATAATATTAAGTATAAAATTAACAATAAAATCTAAATTTATTCAATTTAGAATACTAACAATGTTAAAAATAATATTTAAAAAACAAAAAACAAAAGGAATATCTAACTTTTCATCACTAATGATAACATTAGGAGGTAAAATAGGAGTTGGAAGCATATCAGGAATAGCATTAGCTATATATTATGGTGGTCCAGGAACAATATTGTGGATAACTATAATCTCCTTAATAATATCAATATTTACCTACTATGAAGTATACTTAGGAAACATCTATAAAGAAATAGATGAATCAAATATCTATAATGGAGGCCCCTCTTATTATATAAAGAAAGGATTAAAAAAACATTCATTAAGTATAATATATACTATTCTCGTAGTAATATGCTATAATGGATGTTTTTTAAGTATCCAATCAAATACCATAATGAAAATCACTAATAACTATTTCAATATAAATAAAATAATAATAGGAATAATTATAAGTATTACTACCCTACTAATTATATACAAAGGAATAAAAAAAATATCATATATTTCCAATATATTAGTACCAATAATGTTAATAACTTATATTCTATTAGCAATCTTTATACTTATAAACAATATAACTAAAATAAATGATATTATCAACATAATATTAAAAGAAGCATTTAACATTAAATCAGTATTATCAAGTTTTATCCCAATGATACTCTTATCTATTCGAAGATCAATATTTGCAACCGAATCAGGAATAGGAACATCAGCAATCACAGGAAGTACAACCAGTAGTAATCCCAAAACACAATCATATATCCAAACATTAGGAGTACACATAACATCATTAATAATATGTATATCAACCTCAATTATTTTATTAACAACCAATTACCAAATATTAAAATTAGATAAAATAAATGGTATAGAATTAGTAATATATTCCTTTAATTATCACTTTGGTAACTTTGGTAAAATAATTTTATATATAATAATATTACTATTTTGTTTATCAACAATAATTACAGGATATTATAATGGAGAGTCAAGTATAAAAATATTTAAAATTAAAAATACAGTATTTTTAAAATTAATAACAACACTTATAGTATTTATAGGAGTAATAATAGAATCACATACTTTATGGATAATTACTGATATATTAATAGGTTTAATGCTTCTAATAAATATTTATACAGTGTATAAATTAAAACACGAAGTAAAGGAGTAAAAAAATGATTAACAAAAAATGGGATATAATATTAAAGGAAGAAATGCAAAAACCATACTTTAGAGAATTAGGAATATTTGTAAAAAATGAATATAAACATAAACAAATTTTTCCACCATATGAAAATATCTTTGATGCCTTAAGATTTACAGATTATGATGAAGTAAAAGTAGTAATACTTGGACAAGATCCTTATCACGGATTAGGAGAAGCACATGGACTAAGTTTCTCAGTACATAATAATGTAAGTAAACCACCATCACTAATAAATATATTAAAAGAATTAAGAAATGATTTAAATATAATTAGAAATGAAAGTGATCTAACAGATTGGGCAAAACAAGGAGTATTATTACTAAATTCTATAATGACAGTAGAAAAAGATAAACCATTATCCCATAAAAATAAAGGATGGGAACAATTTACTGATACAATAATAAAAAAATTAAATGAAAGAGATGAACCAATAATCTTTGTCCTATGGGGAAGTTACGCTAGAAGCAAAAAAGAATTTATAACTAATCCAAATCATATTATTTTAGAAAGTGTTCACCCTTCCCCATTATCAGCAAGCAGAGGATTCTTTGGTAGTAAACCATTCAGCAAAATAAATAATAATTTACAAAGTCGAGGAAAAAGTCCAATTAAATGGTAAAAAGTAGTTTACAAATAAAAAAAAATCTGCTATAATCACATACGAGTATTAAATTACTCCTTGCCTTAAAAAGGCCAAAGACCATAGGGAGGTGAAACAATATGAGAAATTATGAAATCATGTTTATCGTAAAACCAACATTAGAAGAAGAAGAAATTAAGAAAGTAGCTTCAAGTTTTCAATCATCTTTAGAAAAAAATGGAGCAAAAGTGACTAATGTTGATGCTTGGGGAAAACGCGCTTTAGCATATGAAATCAAAAAAGGAAACGACACATTCAGAAGCGGTTATTATTATGTAATTAATATCGAATCAGAAACTGATGAAGCCGTTAAAGAATTTGATCGTTTAGCTCTAATAAATGCTAACGTTATTAGACATTTAGTAATTCGCAAAGAAGACTAGGAGGAATTATGAATAAAGTAGTGTTAGTTGGTAGATTAACTGCCAAACCAGAATTAAGATATACTCCATCAAATGTAGCATTTGTAAGATTCACAGTCGCTGTAAATAGACCATTTTCTAATAAAGATGGTAACAGAGAAGCAGATTTTATAAATGTAGTATGTTGGAGAAATCAAGCAGAAACAATTGCAAAATATTTTGATAAAGGAAACTTAATAAGTTTAGAAGGAAGAATACAAACAGGAAGTTACGACGATAAAGATGGAAATAAACGTTATACAACAGATGTAGCTCTTGAAAACTTTGAATTCGTAGAAAGCAAAAATGCAAGAGCACAATCAAGTTCAAATTATGACTATATTCCAGAAGAACCTACACCATATGATTATCAAAATAATAACAATAATAGTAATAATAATCAACAAAATAGTGTAGACGTAGCAAATGATCCATTTGCTGAATTTGGAGACAGCGTAACAATAGATGATAACTTCCTAGATTAATAAGGAGGATATATATGGCAGAATTTTTTAGAAAAAAGAAAAAAGTATGTCAAATGTGTGCTGGAAAAGATGTAGACTATAAAAACATAGATGTTATAAAAAAATATATAAGTGCAGATAAAGGTAAAATATTACCAAGAAGAATTACAGGTGCTTGTGCAAAACATCAAAGATATATAGCAACACAAATTAAGTATGCAAGACATATGGCTTTAATACCATTTGTAAAATAGGAATAAATTCCTATTTTTTTTGTGCACAAATGTTAATTGACATTTTTCAACAAAAAAAGAATATCTTACGATAATCTTACTTAATTATAAATCTAACCAAATGTCCTTTAGATTTGATACCAAGAACAACATCATACAATAACTTAATAAAAGGGCAATCAATATGTAAATTATGCACAATGTTATTAACATTTATTAAAGAATTAAGACCTTCAACAGTATAGTTATGCACATAATTGTCAATAACCTGTTTATTATCTGTCTGCCCTATTAGTTTACCAAATGAATAATTTCTACTCTTAGTACTAGTACAAGTAAGTATAATATCCCCTACCCCAGCAAGTTCCAAAACAGTATTTTCATTACCACCTAATTCTCTAATTAAAGTTTTAACATCATTAATAGCAAAAGTTATTAACAAACATTGACTAGAAATTGGATAACCCATTCCATCAATAATACCAGATCCTATGGCAATAATATTTTTAAGACATCCACATAAACTAACACCTATCATATCATCACTAATAGCTACTTTAAATAAATCATTTACTAGATATTTTTTAATCATATTACTAGTTTCAATATTTTTACTAGCTAATGTCACTCCTAATGGAGCCTGCTTAACAACATCAATAGCAAATGTCGGACCAGATATAATACCAATCTTATCAGTATTCAATATCTCCCCTACTATTTCATGTAGAAATCTTCCTCTACTTTCTTCCATTCCTTTAGAGGCAATACAAATATGTTGATAACTTTTATAATAATCCTTAAATAATAAAGTAGTATCATAAACATAATCAGCTGGAACTGCAATAATTATTAATTGAACATCATTAACAGCCTCTTTAATATTATTAGTAAATTTAATTCTATCCGGAATATTATATGATTCTAATTTTTCACATACCCTACTTGTTTCTAATTCAGCAATTTCATTTCTAAATTTAGACCACATAACAATATCCACGTTATTTTTATCAAGAACCGATGCTAAAGCAATACCAAATGCACCAGTACCAAGTATACCTACTTTCAATTTAATCACCCAAATTCATTATAACACATATCCCTTCTTTTAAAAAAATATTTCATTCTTAAAATAAAAAAATGTTCAAAAAAAGAATTAATTTTGTAAAAATTAAATAAATTAATAAAAAAAGACAAAAAAGTGTTGATTTTATTATAGTTTTTGTGTATAATTTTGTATGTGTGGCGTGCATAGATGTGTGAGGTTGCTGATACGCCAGGTTAAGTTGTAAGAAAATAACTTACGTATCAGGTTTTTACACGGAGCAAGTCTATACCAGATATAGGCGAAGGGAGGATACATTATGTCAAAGACAAAAGTTCGTATCAAATTAAAAGCTTTTGAACATAAAAGTTTAGATAAAGCTTGCGCTAAAATTGTTGAGACAGTTAAGAGAAATGGTGGTAAAGTAAGTGGACCAATTCCACTACCAACTGAAGTTGAAAAAATCACTATTCTAAGAGCTGTTCACAAATACAAAGATTCGCGTGAACAATTTGAAAAGAGAACACACAAAAGACTAATTGATATCATTGATCCAACAAAGGAAACTATTGAGGCATTAACTCATTTAGAAATTCCAAGTGGAGTAGATATCAGAATAATAAAATAAGGAGGAAAATATGAAAGGAATCTTAGGTCGTAAAATTGGAATGACTCAAGTATTTACTAAATCAGGAAAATTGATTCCCGTAACTGTAGTTTCTGTAGAACCAAATGTGGTAACACAAATTAAGACTAAAGAAACAGATGGTTATGAAGCAATTCAACTTGGTTTTGATACAAAGAGAGAAAAGTTAGCGACAAAAGCTTCTGCTGGACATGCAGCAAAAGCAAATACTACACCTAAGCGCTTCTATAGAGAAATAAAAGGTGTAGATTTAAGTTCATATTCATTAGGACAAGAAGTCAAAGTTGACTTATTTACACCTGGTGAAGTTGTTGACGTAACAGGAACTACTAAAGGTAAAGGTTTCCAAGGCGTTATCAAAAGACATAATCAAAGTAGAGGTCCTATGGGACATGGTTCTCACTATCATAGAAGACCAGGTTCAATGGGAACAATGAGACCAATGCGTGTTTTTAAAGGTAAGAAATTACCAGGACATATGGGAGTATTAACAGTAACAATTCAAAACTTAGAAGTTGTAGCTGTTGATATGGAAAATAATGTAATATTAATTAAAGGTAATGTACCAGGAGCTAAAAATAGCCTAGTAATTATCAAGAGTGCAGTTAAAGCAAATGGAAAAGTAAACGAAGTTGAAGAATTAGTTACTTATGAAGAACCAGTTGTAGAAACAAATGAAGTAGAAACTGAAACTACAGAAGAAACTGCAGAACCAGAAGAAACACCTGAGGTAGAAGAGACTACTAAGGAAGAAAATTAGTAGGGAGGATACATAATATGAGTAAAATAAGTGTATTAAATATTAAAGGTGAAAAAGTTAGTGATATTACATTAAATAAAGAAGTATGGGAAATTACACCAAATGATACAGTTTTATATGATGCAATTAAACTTGCTCAAAATTCATTAAGACAAGGAACTGCAAGTGTAAAAACTCGTTCTGAAGTATCAGGCGGAGGTAAAAAACCATGGAGACAAAAAGGAACAGGACATGCTCGTCAAGGTTCAACACGTGCTCCACATTGGTATCATGGTGGTGTTGCATTTGGTCCACAACCAAGAAGCTATGCTACTAAAATGAATAGAAAAGAAAGAAGATTAGCTTTAAAGAGTGCTTTATCATATAAAGTATCTAATAAAGAATTAATTGTTCTAGATAATTTAAATATTGAAACAAACAAAACAAAAGATATGAAAACTATCTTAGATAACTTAAAAGTAAATAGAAATGTTCTAATTGTAGTTGATGAATTAAATGATAATTTAGTATTAGCAACTCGTAATTTAGATAATGTATTCTTAATTACAAGTGATGAAATCAATACATTAGATGTTGTTTCTGCAAACGTTTTAATAGCTACAGAAAAAGCTGTTAAATCAGTAGAGGAGGCTTTGGCATAATGAATAATTATAGAGATATTATTAAAGCTCCAATTATAACTGAAAAAACTGCAAATTTAACAGAAAACAACAATACTGTAACATTCAGTGTTGATGTTAAAGCAAATAAAACACAAATTAAACAAGCAATTGAAAAAATCTTCAATGTAGAAGTTGAAAGTGTTAATACAATTAACGTAAAACCTAAGAAAAAAAGAGTTGGACGTTATGCTGGTAAAACTAAAAAAGTTAAGAAAGCAATAGTAAAATTAAAAGAAGGAAGTTCAATTGAACTAAACTAATCTAAAGGAGGAAATACATATGGCAATAAAAAGTTACAAATCAACAACTAATGGCGTACGTGGTATGACTACTTTAGATAATAGTGAATTAACTAAAGTAAAACCAGAAAAATCATTAGTAGTTACACTAAAGAAAAATGGTGGACGTAATAATCAAGGAAGAATAACAGTTAGACACCAAGGTGGTGGAGAAAAAAGAAAATATCGTATTATTGATTTCAAAAGAAATAAAGATGGTATCAAAGGAACTGTTACATCAATTGAATATGATCCAAATAGAACAGCAAACATTGCTTTAATTACATATAGTGATGGAGAAAAAAGATACATCATTGCTCCAAAAGGATTAAAAGTTGGAGATGTAGTTGAAAGTGGTGAAAATGCTGATATTAAAGTAGGTAACTGCTTACCACTATCTAAAATACCTGAAGGTACATTTGTACACAATGTAGAATTAAAAGAAGGAAAAGGTGGACAACTTGCTCGTTCTGCTGGTTCTAGCGTACAAATCTTAGGTGTAGAAGGAAAATACACATTACTTCGTTTAACAAGTGGTGAAGTTCGTAAAGTGCTAAGTACTTGTCGTGCAGTAATCGGTGAAGTTGGAAATGAAGATTATGAATTAGTAAATTTAGGAAAAGCTGGTCGTAAGAGACATATGGGAATTCGTCCAACAGTTCGTGGATCAGTTATGAATCCTAATGATCACCCACATGGTGGTGGTGAAGGTCGTGCTCCAATCGGACGTAAAGGACCAGTTACACCTTGGGGTAAACCAGCACTTGGTTATAAAACTCGTAAAGGTAAAAAACAATCAAACGATTTAATAATTCGTCGTCGTAAAAAATAGGAAAGGATGGTTTAGATGGCTAGAAGTATTAAAAAAGGACCTTTTGTAGATGAAAGCTTAATGAAAAAGGTAGTAAAAGTAAATAGTTCAGAAAAGAAAGAAGTTATAAAAACTTGGTCACGCCGTTCAACAATCTTTCCTGAATTTGTCGGCAATACATTTGCTGTACATAATGGTAAAGAATTTGTTCCAGTATATGTTACTGAAGATATGGTAGGACATAAATTAGGCGAATTCGTGGCTACTCGTAAATTTGGTGGTCATGGCGAAGATAAAAATAGTAAATAAAACCTAGGGAAGGAGAACAAAAATGGAAGCAAAAGCAATTGCAAAGGGACTTAGAATCCCTGCACGTAAAGCTCGTCTAGTTGTTGATCTAGTTCGTGGCAAAAGTGTTGAAGAAGCTGATACTATATTAAGAAATATTAATAAAGAAGCAGCAAGATTAACAATTAAAGTCTTAACTTCAGCTGTAGCAAATGCCGAAAACAACTTAGGTTTAGATAAAACTAAATTATATGTTAAAGAAGCATATGTTAATGAAGGTCAAACTTTAAAAAGAATGAAATTTGGTTCACGTGGACACGTAGATCCAATCAAAAAAAGAACAAGTCATATTACAATCGTTGTAAGTGACGAAAAATAGTGTAAAGGAGGAAAACTTGTGGGTCAAAAAGTTAGTCCTATAGGACTTAGAATGGGTATCAACAAAACTTGGGAATCAAAATGGTTTGCAGATAACAAAGATTTTTCAAAATTCTTAGATAATGATGTTAAGATTCGTAAGTTTTTAGAAAATAAACTTAAAGACGCATCAGTTTCAAGTATTCTTATTGAAAGAAATTCTACTAAGACTGATATAATTATCAACACAGCAAAACCAGGAGTAATCATTGGTCATGGTGGAGATGAAATTGAAAAGTTAAAGAAAGAACTATCTAAGTTAGTTAAAGAAAACATTCAAATTTCAATTAAAGAAATTAAAAATCCTGACTTAGATGCAGCACTTGTTGCTGAAAATATAGCCCGTCAAATTGAAGGACGTGTATCATTTAGAATTGCTCAAAAAAGAGCTATTAGAAATACATTAAAAGCAGGAGCAAAAGGAATTAGAACTTCTGTATCAGGTAGACTTGGTGGAGCAGATATGGCTCGTACTGAAGGATATACTGAAGGAACAATTCCATTACATACTTTAAGAGCTGATATTGATTATGCTCATAAAGAAGCAAATACAACATATGGAAAAATTGGTGTAAAAGTATGGATTTACAAAGGTGAAATTCTTCCTGCAAAAAATAAGGGAGGTAATGGAGATGGCCGTAATACCAAAAAGAACTAAGTATCGTTGTCCACATCGTCTTTCTTATGAAGGAAAAGCAAGAGGAAATACCAAATTAAGTTTTGGTGATTATGGATTAGTTGCTTGCGAAGGTGCTTGGATAAGCGACCGTCAAATCGAAGCAGCCAGAGTTGCAATGACTCGTTATATGAAACGTGGAGGAAACGTATGGATTAATATCTTCCCACACTTATCATTAACGAAAAAACCACTTGAAACTCGTCAAGGAAAAGGTAAAGGTTCTCATGATTCATGGGTTGCAGTAGTAAAAGAAGGAAAAATTATGTTTGAAATAGCTGGAGTTGATGAGGCAACAGCAAGAGAAGCATTAAGACTTGCTATGAACAAACTTCCAATCAAATGTAAATTTGTAAAAAAAGAAAGTGGTGAAGCTAATGACTAATAAAGAAATTAGAGAACTAAAAACAGAAGAAATACTTTCAAAAATACAAGAATGCAAAGAAGAATTATTTAACTTACGTATGCAACAAGCTACTGGATCTTTAGAGAAACCTTCAAGAATTAATGAATTAAGAAAGCAAGTAGCACGTATGAAAACAATCATTCGTGAACGTGAGCTTTCTAAAAATTAGGAGGATTTATGAACGAAAAAAGAACTCGTGAATTAGTAGGAAAAGTTGTAAGCAATTCAACAGATAAAACAATTACAGTTTTAGTAGAAACATATAAAAAAGATAGTTTATATGGAAAAAGAGTTAAATATTCTAAAAAATATGCTGCACATGATGAAAAAAATGAAGCAAAAAAAGGTGATACAGTACGTATTGCCGAAACAAGACCTATATCAAAAACTAAACATTTCCGTTTAGTAGAAATAGTAGAAAAAGCAGTTATACTTTAATTGCTACGAGTGAAGGAGGATAATATATGATTCAACAAGAAAGTCGTCTTAAAGTTGCTGACAACTCAGGAGCTAAAGAATTATCTGTAATTCGTGTTCTTGGTGGTAGTAAAGTAAAGACTGGAAACATTGGAGACATAGTTGTTGCAACAGTTAAAAGTGCAACACCTAACGGTACTGTTAAAAAAGGAAAAGTCGTTAAAGCAGTAGTAGTTAGAACTAAATTTGGTCTAAGAAGAGAAGATGGATCTTATATTAAATTTGATGATAACGCAGCCGTTATTATTAAAGATGATAAGAGTCCAGTAGGAACTCGTGTATTTGGACCAGTAGCACGTGAATTACGTGATGCAAATTTTATGAAAATTATATCACTTGCTAAAGAAGTGTTATAGTGGTTTGGAGGAATGAACAATGAACTTTAAAACTGGAGATAAAGTAGTTGTCATTGCTGGTAAGGATAAAGGAAAAGAAGGTAAAATCATTAAAACTTTAGCTAAAGAAAATAAAGTAGTAGTTGAAGGAGTTAATGTTGTTAAAAAGCATCAAAAAGGAAATGGTCAAACACCTGGTGGAATCGTAGATATGGAAGCTCCTATCCACGCATCAAATGTTATGATCGTTGATCCAAAAACAAAGAAACCTACCAGAATAGGACATTCTACAAATAAAAGTGGCAAAAAAATTAGAGTAACAAAAAAATCTAATTCGAGCCTTGATTAATTGGAAGGAGGGTATATATGAACCGCCTAAAAGCAAAATATATTGAAAATATCGTACCAGAATTAAAAGAAAAATATGGTTATAAAAATGTTAATGAGGTACCTAAATTAGATAAAATAGTAGTTAATATTGGTTGTGGAGACGCAACTGGAAATGCAAAATTACTAGAAGCTGCTATGAATGATCTTGAAATTATTACAGGACAAAAACCAGTAGCAACTAAAGCTAAAAAATCAATAGCTGGATTTAAATTAAGAGAAGGTCAAGCTATTGGATGTAAAGTTACACTTCGTGGTGAAAATATGTATAACTTCTTAGATAAATTAATTAGTATAACATTACCACGTGTAAGAGACTTTAGAGGTATATCTAATAAAGCATTTGATGGAAGAGGAAATTATACATTAGGTTTAACTGAACAATTAATTTTCTCAGAAATTGAATATGATAACGTTGTTAAAGTACGTGGTATGGATATTGTTTTTGTTACTACAGCAAAAACAAATGATGAAGCGTATGATCTTTTAAAAGGTTTCGGTATGCCATTTAAAAAATAATAACTTAGGAGGAAATTATGGCTAAGAAAAGTATGAAAGTAAAAGCTAGTCGTGAGCCAAAATTCGAAGTACGTAGATATACAAGATGTAATCGTTGTGGTCGTCCACACGCAGTACTTAAAAAATACGGTATATGTAGAATTTGCTTCAGAGAATTAGCTTATAAAGGACAAATACCAGGAATGAAAAAATCTAGTTGGTAAGAAGAAGGAGGGAAGTTATGGTAACAGATCCAATCGCAGATATGCTTACACGTATTCGTAATGCAAATCAAATGCGATACAAAGAAGTTGAAGTACCAGCTTCAAAAATAAAAAATGAAATCGCTAGAATATTAAAAGAAGAAGGATTTATTAGTGACTATAAAGTAAAAAAGAACAATGTTCAAGATTCACTAGTATTAAATCTTAAATATGGCGACAAAAAAGAACGTGTAATTACTGGACTTAAAAGAATTTCTAAGCCAGGATTACGTGTTTATGCTAAAGCTGAAGAAATCCCATCTGTATTAAGTGGACTTGGTATTGCTATCATCTCTACTTCAAAAGGTATGATGACAGATAAAGAAGCAAGAAAAGAATCACTAGGTGGAGAAGTTTTAGCTTATATTTGGTAGAAAGGAAAAAATCTTATGAGTCGTGTTGGAAATAGAATAATTAGCATCCCAGCAGGTGTAACTGTAGAAACTAATGGTAATGTTGTTACAGTAAAAGGTCCAAAAGGTGAACTTTCTACTACAATAAATGAAAACATTACTGTTGAAGTAAATGAAAATGAATTAAAATTAACAAGAATTAATGATAATTTTAAACAATTTCATGGAACAGCAAATGCCTTAGTAAATAATATGATTATTGGAGTTACAAAAGGATTTTCAAAAAAACTTGAATGTGTTGGTGTTGGATACCGTTTTCAATTATCTGGTAAACAGTTAATAGTAAAAGCAGGATATTCACATGACGTAAAAGTAGCAATTCCAGAAGGAATTACATTAGAAGTTCCAAGTAACACAGAATTATTTGTTAAAGGAATTGATAAACAATTAGTAGGAAAATTTGCTGCTGAGATAAGAGATATCAGAACTCCAGAGCCATATAAGGGTAAAGGAATTCGTTATACAGATGAACATGTTCGTCTAAAAGAAGGAAAGAAAGCTTCTAAATAATAAGAGTAAAGGAGAGTAAGTTATGATCAAAAAAGTAGTTCGTAATGATGCCCGTAGTGAAAGACATAAAAGAGTTAGAACTAAGGTATCTGGTACAAAAGAAACACCAAGATTAAATGTATTTAGATCAAACAATAATATTTTTGCTCAAATCATTGATGATGAAGCTTGTGTTACTTTAGTTAGTGCATCTTCTATAGATAAAGAATTGAAACTTGAAAATGGTGGAAATATTGAAGCTGCCACTAAAGTAGGAGAATTGCTTGCTAAAAGAGCAAAAGAAGCAAAAATATCAAAGGTAGTATTTGATAGAGGTGGATACCTTTATCATGGTCGTGTAAAAGCATTAGCTGATGCTGCACGTGAAAATGGCCTAGAATTCTAATAGGAGGGTAAACGATGGAAGAAAAAATCGAAAAAGTTGCAGAAGTTGAATTACCAAATGATGATAATAATGAAGGTACTTCAACATCAGGAACACAAAATAAGAAAAATGATAGAAAACCTCGTCAACAAAAAGAAAGACGTCAAAGACAATCTCATACAAAACAACCAAAATTATATGAAGAAGAAGTTATTTCAATTGGACGTGTAACAAAAGTTACAAAAGGTGGACGTCATTTTCGTTTCTCAGCAGTAGTTGTTGTTGGAAATAAAAAAGGTAAAGTTGGTCTTGGAACAGGTAAAGCAAATGAAGTACCTGATGCAATTAAGAAAGCTGTACAAGCTGCAACAAAGAATGTTGTAAATGTTTCAATTGTTGAAGATCGTACCATTCCACATGAAGCAATTGGTGTTGAAGGAGCAAGTAAAGTTATGCTTAAACCTGCTGCAAAAGGTACAGGAGTAAAAGCTGGTGGACCAGTTCGTTCAGTACTTGAAATGGCAGGAGTAAAAGATATTTTATCAAAATCACTTGGATCAAATACAAAAATTAATATGGCCTATGCTACATTAAATGCTTTAAAAGCTCAAAAAACTGTAGAAGAAGTTGCTCGTCTTCGTGGAAAGAAAGTTGAGGAGATTAGATAATGAAACTACATGAATTAAAACCAAATGAAAAAGCATTTAAAGAAAGAAAAAGATTAGGCCGTGGTACTGCATCTGGAACAGGAAAAACAAGTGGAAAAGGACATAAAGGACAAAATGCTAGAACTGGAGGAGGAGTAAGACCTGGATTTGAAGGAGGTCAAACTCCATTATTCAGAAGACTTCCAAAAAGAGGATTCTCAAATGCAATGTTCAAAACTGAATATGCAGTAATTAACTTAAGTGATTTAAATAAATTTGAAGAAGGAGCTGTAGTAACTCCAGAATTATTAAAAGAAATGGGACTTGTTAAAAAGCAATTATCAGGAGTAAAAGTTTTAGGTAATGGAGTTTTAGAAAAGAAACTAACAATTAAAGCTAATAAGTTCTCAAAAAGTGCTGTAGAAAAAATCAAAGCGATTGGTGGCAAAGTTGAGGTGATCTAGTATGGCTTCAACTATAAAGCAAATATTTAATAAGAAAAATAAAGATTTACAAAAAAGAATACTTTTTACACTATTTGCACTTATAGTATTTAAAATTGGTACAGCAATAACTGTTCCAGGAGTAAAAATAAATACAGGTTCATCAAGTATATTAGAAATAATAAATGCGATGAGTGGTGGAGCATTTCAAAATGCCTCAATATTTGCACTTAGTGTAACACCATACATCACTGCTCAAATTATTATTCAATTATTATCAATGGACATAGTTCCATATTTATCAGAATTGAATAAACAAGGTGGTGTTGGTAGAAAAAAAATGAATCAAATAGTACGTATAACTGGTATAATTTTAGCGTTTGTACAAGGATATATGTATTCATTTGCATACATTAAAAGTGGATCGCCAGTAGATTATATTCTTTATTCATTAATACTTACTGCTGGAACAGCTTTATTAATGTGGATAGGTGATCAGATAACATCAAAAGGTGTAGGAAATGGTATGTCATTAATAATTATGGCAGGTATCATTAACGTATTACCTAGTATGTTCTATAATTTATGGGATCGTTTAATTGAAGATAATTTTATAGGAATAGTAACATTTGTTGCATTTATCTTAGTATTTATTGCAATCATCGTTGGTGTAATATTTATAGAATCTGCCGAACGTCGATTACCAATACAATATGCCAATAAATCTACAACAACAAGTGAAAATCAAAATTATATTCCATTTAAACTAAACAGTGCAGGTGTTATTCCAGTAATATTTGCTTCAGCTATATTAGCAATTCCACAAATATTAAGTAGTTTTATAAAAAATGGATCATTTAGTTTATTTGTATCTAAATATCTAACATATTCATCAACAACAGGATTAATAATATATGTACTATTAATTCTACTATTCACATATTTTTATACATTCATGCAATTAAAACCAAAAGAACTTGCAGAAAACTTAAATAAAAATGGTGGATATATTCCAGGAGTTAGACCTGGTAAAGAAACATTAACATATATTACATCAGTTCTAAAGAAAATAACTATTGTAGGAGGACTCTTCTTAGCACTTTTAGCTGCTATGCCAATTATATTTGGAAAATTCTCAAGTCTTTCATCAATTATATCAATCAGTGGAACAGGATTATTAATCGTTGTAGGAGTTGCTTTAGAGACATATAAACAAATAGAAAGTCAATTAGCTAGTCGTACTTACAGCAAGGGTAGAAGAGTTTCTAGAAGAGGGAGAAGAGCATGAGGAATATAATCCTAATTGCTCCTCCAGCAGCTGGAAAAGGTACACAAGCGGAATTACTTGAAAGTAAATATAATATTCCACATATTTCAACAGGAGATCTACTTAGATGTGCAATTGAAAAAAATGATGATAATGCTAAAAAAATCAAATCACTAATAGACAAAGGATTATTTGTAAGTGATGAGATTGTTCTAAAATTATTAAGTAATCGTATCGAAGAAGATGATTGTAAAAATGGATATATATTAGATGGATTTCCAAGAACATTAAATCAAGCTGAATTATATAATAATTATTTAGAAAAGAATAATAAAAATAAAGTAATTGCAATATTAATTGATTTAGATAAAGAAATTGCTAAAGAAAGAATAAATAATCGCATATCTTGTTCTAATTGTGGAAGAGTATACAATTTAAGTAATGAAAAATTAAGACCAAAAAATCCAGATATATGTGATAATTGTGGAGAAAAAATTAGTAAAAGAAAAGATGACAATAGCAAAACATATGAAATTAGATATAATGAATATGTCAAAGATACTGAACCAATAATAAATTATTATCGTGAAAAGGGAATTCTAAACATTGTTGATGGAAATAATGATACAGAAATTATTTTTCAACAAATAATTAATATAATAGATAAAAATTCTCAATAAAAAAACCATCTGTTTCATTTAACACGAAATTGTTAATAACCGGTGGAAATAAAAATTAACTAAGAGGTGAAAAATGGCAAAAGATGATGTAATCGAGATGGAAGGTAAAGTATTAGAAGTATTGCCAGGATATGAATTTAAAGTTGAACTGGCAAATAAACATGTGATTACGGCACACGTTTCAGGTAAAATCCGAATGAATATGATTCGCATTTTAGCTGGTGATAAAGTAGTTGTTGAACTATCAACATATGATTTAACACGTGGTCGTATAACCTATAGAAAGTAGGAGGTACTATATGAAAGTTAAACCATCAGTAAAAAAAATGTGTGAAAAATGCAAAGTTATTAAACGTAAGGGTAAAGTAATGGTTATTTGCGAAAACCCAAAACATAAACAAAGACAAGGTTAATAGGAGGTGTTTTATGGCACGTATTAAAGGTGTAGATATACCAAATAATAAAAGAATAGAAATTGCACTTACTTATATTTATGGAATTGGAAGAAGTTTATCAAACAAAATATTAGATGATGCAAAGGTTGACAAAGATAAAAGAGCAGGAGATTTATCAAATGATGAATTAAATGCTATCCGTGACGAAGTAAATAAATACGTAACTGAAGGTGATTTACGTCGTGAAGTAAATATGAATATTAAAACTAAAATGGAAATAAATTCATATCAAGGAACTCGTCATAAAAAAGGTTTACCAGTTAGAGGACAAAGAACAAATAGAAATGCTCGTACTCGTAAAGGTAAAGGAAAAACAGTTGCTAATAAGAAGAAATAGTTAACTAAAAGGAGGTTAAACAATGGCTTACAAAGCAAGAAAGAGAAAAGTAAAAAAGACAGTACCAGAAGGAAAAGCATATATTCATTCTACTTTTAATAACACTATTGTAACCATTACAGATAAAGATGGTAATGCAATTAGTTGGGCTTCAGCTGGTACATTAGGTTTTAAAGGAAGTAAAAAATCAACTCCATATGCTGCAGGTATGTCTGCAGAAGCAACAGCCAAAGCTGCATATGATATGGGAATGAGAAAAGTTGAAGTTTACGTTAAAGGTCTTGGATCAGGAAAAGAAACTGCAATTCGTTCACTTCAAGCAGCAGGGTTAGAAATTACATCTATTACTGATGTTACACCAATTCCACACAATGGATGTCGTCCACCAAAACGCCCACGTGGATAATTATAAAGGAGTGATAAAATGTTAAATTTCGAAAAACCAAATTATAAAATAACAGAATATGTTGAAAGCAAAAATTATGGAAAATTTGAATTAGAACCTTTAGAAAGAGGTTTTGGAACGACTCTTGGAAATGCACTTCGTAGAATAATGTTATCAAGTATGCCTGGAAGTGCAATTGTAGCTGTCTATATTGAAGGAATAATGCATGAATTTCAAACAATTGAAGGAATTGTTGAAGATGTAACAACTATCGTATTAAATTTAAAAAAAGTAATTGTAAAAAATCATAGTGAAGAAGTAGTTAAAGTAAAATTATTTGCAAAATTAGATATGGAATTAATTATTGCTAATGGAAGAGGATATGTACCATCAGACCAAAACAAATCATTTGTTGAGGGAGAAAAAGTAGGATTCATTCCAATTGATGCAATTTATTCACCAATTGAAAGAATTAGTTACTATGTCGATAATGCCCGTGTAGGACAAGATGCAAATTATGATAAATTAACTATGGAAGTATTCACAAATGGATCAATTCGTCCTGAAGAAGCAATGGCTTTATCAGCAAAAATAATGATAGAACACTTAAATATCGTTACAAACTTAAATGATATTTCCGATATTACAGGTATAATGAATGCAAAACAAGAAGATACAAAAATGAAAAAATTAGAAACATCTATAGATGATTTAGATTTTTCAGTCAGAGCATATAATTGCTTAAAGAGAGCCGGAGTAAATACATTAGGGGATTTAACAGCTAAATCAGAAGTAGAAATGATGAAAATCCGTAATTTAGGTAAAAAATCTTTAAAAGAAGTAATCGAAAAAGTTAAAGATATGGGACTTAAATTCCGCGAAGACGATTAATAGTTAGGAGGAAATATTAATGGCTTATAGAAAATTAGGACGTACTAACAAACATAGAAGAAGTATGCTAGCTAATTTAACTAAAGAAGTAATTAACAATGGAAAAATTGAAACAACTGAAACAAGAGCAAAAGAAGTTCGTAAATTTGTTGATAAAATGATTTCATATGGAAAAGATGGATCTTTAGTAGCTCGTAGAAAAGCATTAGCTTTCTTACATAATGATTCAAGAACAGTTAGTAAAGTATTTGATGAATTAGCACCTAAATATGCTAATCGTAATGGTGGCTATACAAGAATTCTAAAATTATCAGAACGTCGTGGAGATGATGCTCTAATGGTTATTTTAGAACTAGTTGAGGAAGATAATAAATAATAATTTTATTATCTTTTTTTATTAATAAAAATTCTTAAAAACATTGAAAATAAAGGATAATTATGGTATATTAAATAACGATTAGTAAATGAAAGAAGGTAAAAAATGATTAATATAATAATTTGTGATGATAATAAAAAAGATAGAGAAAATGTCATAAAAAAAGTTGAAATATTTATGACTAATAGAAAAATAGAATATAAGAAATACGTCTTTGAAGACTATGATAAGAAATTTATCAATTTAATTGATACAAAAATTTCATCTAAAATATATCTACTAGACATTGAAACACCTTCTGCATCAGGAATAGATATAGCAAGAAGAATTCGTAAGAAAGATGTAGATAGTATTATTATTTTTTTAACAGGTCATGAAGAACTTGGTAATATAGTACTAAAAAATGATTTAATGTTTCTTTCATTCATAAATAAATTTGATGATTTCGGAAGTAGATTAAATAATTCATTAAATAAAGCATTAGATTTATTAAAAACAAGAAAAATTCTTCGACTTAATGATAGAAATATTACATATACAATTGATATAAGTGATATTTTATACATAACAAAAGACAGCTATGAAAGAAGAACAATTATAAAAACAGATTATAATGAAATTAAAGTAAATCATTCTTTAAATGAAATAATTGGTATGCTAGATAATAGATTTATTCAAACACATAGAGCTTGTTATATAAATAATGATCGTCTAAGAAAAGTTGATAAAACAAATAAAATTATAACTTTTGATAATGGTGAAACAATAGATTTATTATCAGATAAATATAAAAAGGATGTGTAAAAAATGAATTTAATTGCTGAAATAATAAGTAAATTATTGTCATCAGAATTAATGATGACAATAACTATATTTTCATGGTATAAATTAAATAATAAACAAATTAATGTGAAATCAATAAATAATATTATTGCAATTATATTTTTAAGTATAATATCAATAGCAAATTTTTATATCGTAAATAATTTCATAAGAATTTTAAGTATTACAATAATATTAATAATTGTTTATAAGTTTTTATTTAAAGCAAATATAAAAGAGTCCATTTTCACACCAATTTATACACAATTTTTAATTATGATATCAGAAACAATAGTAATTATATTATTAGCTACAATTCTAAAACTCAACACAGAAGACTTAATCAATTTATTTATAGCCAATTTCTTAATTAATACTGCAATCTCATTATTATTTTGTATTTTAATAAATATACCTTTAATTAGAAAAATCCATCACTTAATACTAAAATATATAGATAAAACAAATAATAAATTTTATATAATACTATTATTAATAATTATAAGTATAGCAAACATAATAACAATAAATACATATTATAAAATAGATATAAGATTATTAATGATAATCAATGTGGGGTTTACTTTATTTTGTTTTATCTTAGTGCTATATTCTTTTAAAACACAAAGTAATTACAACAAGGTATCAAATAAATATGATATAGCCATAAAAAGTCTTAATAATTATGAAGACATGATGAATAAATATAAAATAGATAATCATGAAAATAAAAATATTTTAAAAGCAATAGGGCTTATGGCAATTAATAATAAAGATAATGAAATATCCAAATATGTAGAAGCTATAGTCAAAGAAAAGTATGAGATAAATGACAAACTATTAATCCAAATGAGTAAAATACCATCAGGAGGATTAAGAGCCTCTATTTATTCAGAAATATTAAAAATAGAATCTTGTAAAATAAAATATGAACTAAATATAGATCAGCAATTGAAGATGATAGATTTAATAGAATTAGATCATGAGATAATAATTGATATATGTAAAATAATAGGAGTAATTATAGATAATGCAATAGAAGAATTAAATGAATTGAAAGAAAAATATATGAATATTTCTCTATATTTAGAAAATAATTTTTTAAATATAAAAGTATCAAATAATTATGAAAGTAGAATAGAAATAGATAAAATATTTAATGAAGGTTATACAACGAAAGGTAATTCACATGGATATGGATTAGCATTAGTAAAAAAAATAATTGAATCCAATAGTAGATTATCAGTAACAACTGAATTAAGTAAAGAAGTATTTAGTCAAATAATATCTATAAAATACAAATAAAAAATTAATAGCTATAAACTATTAATTTTTATTAACTATTTAATTAATGATTCTGGACATTTAGGCTCATCAAAAAACCATAACCAACAAGCCTGACTACCAGTTTTAGCTGAGCTAAAGCCAAGAACTGCTAATAAACTAGCGAACATAAAATACGCCTCCTTCTTATTCTTTTATATTTAAACTTTAATAAGTTTAAACCAGTTAATTATTGAAATCAGGATGAGATTTCAAAAAATCTATATAATTATTATATGGTAAATTAAAAAACTTATATACTAAAGATGATATTAAAATATTTTCTAATATCAATGAAAATATTAAACAATTTGAAATATAATCGTTATTAATAATTAATGACAAAATAACAAATATGATAGCAATAGTTGTAGAAATATAATTTAAAATTAATCTTCTTCTTATACTAACAATTGGTCTTTTCTTTGTATCCGCAGGGGAGTTTTTAAATATAAATATAATACATAATATCCCAATAAATAGTTTTAAAAGTAGATTTAAGGTTAAATAGTGACTTATTAGAGGTACACCAACAAAAATAATTGCAGAACTAATTAAGCATATCCAACTTTTTGTAGCATGTAATCCAAATGCAAAAGTTCTTATTATATTAAATAAAACCATAAATATAATCATATCTTTAAAAATACCTAAAAATAATGAAATAATAGAAATAATAATCATTTTTGATATTGTTAAATAAATACCAGTAAGTCCATATTCAATTTCTAATAGTTGTGTATCATTATATTTAGTATTATTTTTAACATAGTTCATTATTTTTTTCATTACAATTTTTTTCATAAACCTTTACCTCTACGTTTAAAATTATAAACAGAAAAGAAATAAATAAAAATACAAAATGAGTGAAGCATATAAAAAATTACACACAAATTATAATTGTGACATTTAGTTTTGCATTTTTATCTTTCTTAAGCAAAAAAACAAGTACTTCAAACGATAAATATTTGATATCAACCTTTTTTATGATAAAATCAATTTGTTGTTCTAAAAATGACGTCATAACATAAGAGCAACACCGCGGTTTGATTTATATAGTAAAAAAAGAACTAGAAGGGAGATGTTGCTGTGATTACTGGAAAAGTAAAGTGGTTCAATAATGAAAAAGGTTTTGGATTCATTGAATATAACGAAAAAGAAGATATCTTCGTACATTATTCTGCAATCAGATCTGAAGGCTATAAAACTTTAGTTGAAGGACAATATGTAAAATTTGAACTTATTAGAACAGATAAAGGATTACAAGCAAAAAATGTAATTGAACTTAAGACTGCTTTAGTATAATAAATACTGAGCAGTTTTTGTTTGACTTTTAATAAATCCATGATATAATTAGATTAACAAAAAAAGAAAGGATGATGTGTTATGAAATTTAATATTCATGGCAAAAAATTAGAAGTAACTGAATCAATAAAGGGGTATATTGAGTCTAAAATAGGAAGATTAGACAAATATTTTGAAAATCCAGATAATATAACAGCTACAGTTTCAATTAAACTAGTAGGTAAAAAACAAGTAGTAGAAGTTACAATAAATACAAATAGTTTTGTAATCAGAGGAGAAGAATCAAATAATGATTTATATGCATCAATTGATTTAGTATCTGATAAAATTGAAAGACAAATCAGAAAAAATAAAACGAGAATGCATAAAAAAATAAATAAAGACAAAATTAAAGACTTTAATCTTTCATATGAACAAGAACCAGAAGAAAAAAATGATACTATAGTAAAAAGAAAAATAGTAGAAACTAAACCAATGGATGAAGAAGAAGCAATACTTCAAATGGAATTATTAGGACATGATTTTTTCGTATTTAAAAATGCTAATACAGATACATTTAACATTCTTTATAAAAGAAAAGAAGGAAATTACGGAATAATAGAAACAAAATAGACTTATTTTTAAGTCTTTAGTCAAATGAAAAGTTAAATTTCAGTTTTTATCAGTAAATAAGAATTGTAAGACTAAATTGGTAGAATTTATATAAAATACTACCAATTTTTTTCC